>CABXFE010000004.1 GCA_902511425.1 uncultured SAR86 cluster bacterium | reverse complement strand
TTCGCCTTAGCAAGAAGGAGTTAGGTTTAGGCAAAGGTGAGCCTTTTCAACAGCCAGTAAAAATTATTCTAGGCAACCTAAAGCAATCAAAGAAAGTGAGCAAAATTTTTTTCTAGTAATGCCAAAATTATCATTGGATCTAGGCAATCAGCCAAAAAATCTAAAGATGTTGAATATTTAGAATACAAAAAGAAAAATTTTATAGAGGAGTTTCTTCAAGATCTTTTGGATAGAAATATATCGAGTATTTTAGTTGAAGGTGGTCAGAAAACTTTGAATGCATTTATTGTTAATAACTTGTTTGATGAGCTGGTGCTATATACTGCACCCATGTTTTTAGGCAAGGGAAGTATTGATGCGCTGAGTGTTAATTCACCTAATGCAATAAAAACTGCAATGAAACTAAAGATGGTTAGAGTGGAAAAATTTAAAGAGGATATAAAGACAACTTACTACAATAAGAGGCTTTGATTGTTTTTAAGCATTTGATACCCATATATAAGACAAATGGAATTTAATACAACAGAAGAAATCATTCAGGATATCGCAGCTGGCAAGATTGTTATCTTGCTTGATGATGAAGATAGAGAGAATGAAGGTGATCTGGTTTGTGCTGCTGAGCTTGTTGACGATAAAAAAATTAATTTTATGATCAGCAAAGCGAAAGGCTTGGTGTGTTTGCCCTTATCTCCTAAAAAATGTGATCAGCTAAATCTCCCGATGATGACTAATAATAATCGAGCTAAACATGGAACTGGATTTACTGTTTCTATTGAGGCTGCTGAGGGAATCTCTACAGGTATTTCTGCTGAAGATAGAGCCAGAACCATAATTGCAGCAGCGCAAAAGAATGCCAAAGCAGAAGATATAGTTCAACCAGGCCATATTTTTCCATTAAGGGCCTTTGAAGGTGGAGTCCTAAGTCGCGCAGGTCACACAGAAGCTGCATGTGATTTGGCAAGATTAGCAGGTCTAGAAGAAGCTGGGGTGATATGTGAAATCATGAATGAAGATGGGAGCATGGCTCGAAGAGATGATTTAATGAAATTTGCCTCAGCTCATGAAATGAAAATTGGGACAATTGCTGACTTGATCCATTATCGCACCCTCAAAGAAAAATCAGTGCATCTAGAATACTCAAAATCTGTTGAAATTGATGGTCTCCAGTTTGAGCTTTCTGCATGGAGAGACAGCATCTTCGGTAATCTACATTTAGCTTTTGCAAAAGGCGATCTTGCTTCAACGGACTCCCCTCTCGTTCGAGTTCATGTTCCTAATACATTACATGACTTAATTGGTATTGAAGAATTTGGTAAAAGACTTAATCTGGAGAAAGCCCTCAAAAGAATTGGAAAAGAAGAATGTGGAGTTTTGCTGTTAATTGGAAATTATCAAGATGCTGACGAAGTTATGAATGATCTCATGGGAACGAAACCATCTGCTCAACCTGAAACAAAGACTGTGGGCATAGGTTCGCAAATTCTCAAAGAGCTGGGATTAAAACAAATTAAATTGCTCGGAACGCCAGTGAAATATCCATCCTTGTCTGGATTTGATCTTGAGGTCACGGGGTTTGAGCAATGAGTAAAGACGGATTCATATATTCATCAGAGCAAATTGATGTTAATAAAAAAATTGCCATCGTTGCTTCAAAGTGGAATGCTGAGCTGGTTGATGAATTATTAGGTTCAGGAAAAGCACATCTAGAGAAACTTGGTTTTACAAACATTAAAATTGTCTACGTTCCAGGCGCTTGGGAGCTTGTCCACGCAGCTCAAAAAGAATTAGCGGATGCAGACGGAGTTATTGCATATGGAGTAGTAATCCGTGGTGAAACAACACATTACGAACTTATATCTGAGTCAACAGCACAGGGATTAATGCAAGTAAGTGTAAATGCAAATAAGCCCATTGGATTTGGTTTAATTGCTGTAGAAAATTTATCTCAAGCTCAAGAGCGCACTAACTCATCTAAATTGAATAAAGGTAGAGAAGTTGCGCAGTCACTTGTTGAGATGCTCAACTAAAAATGTCAAAAAATTTAGGAAAGTACAAACAAGAACTTCAAACTCGAGAATGTTTAGTTCAGGCCATCTATCAATATATATTTCATGAATCAAATTTAAACTCTTTGATAGACCAGTTCCTGAAGGAAAATACACCTAAAAAAATAAGCTTTAATTACTTCAAGCAAAGATTAGAAAATATTTTTGAACAATCAGATGACTTGAAAGAAATTACAAGAGATCTAAAAAATAATGAAGGTGAAAACCTTGAGATTATAGATGAAGCTATTTTATGGCTTGGAATAGTTGAGATACGTGCAAATGAGCTTGCCCATCCTATAGTGATTGATGAATGTATCCGCCTAGCTAAGAAATTTTCTAACCCTAATTCATATAAATTTGTTAACGCTAAGCTAGACGAGTGGCTGAAGACAAACCAGGCCGACTGGCTTAAGAAGAGTAATTAACATAGATTGGGCTAGACCATGCTCTATGTTCAGCAGGTGCGACACAACCATCTCTATTCTCATGAACTCCTACCCTGCATATTTCAGATTTGATACATTCTCCCATCTCATTAAATTCACATCCTAAGGGGTCGGCAGACAATGTTGGAGAAGGCTCCTCAATGGCACGCACATAGTAAATCGCATCCCTTTGACCGATAGAAAACTGCTCATCTTCAAATGATATCTTGCAGCTAGTACTATTACAGGGAAATGATTTCCATACATCCTCTATTAGGCCTTCAACAGGTTCATTTTCATATTGTTGAGGTAAAATTTTAATTACCTCAATCCTAGTAATTAACCTTCTTTCATTGCTTGGGTTGTAACACTCAGAGTTACATATTTTTTCTAGGCGTTCTTGAGTCAAACCATTATTACTATAATCAGGACAACCAGGTTTTTGCTTCAGAGAGCCTGCGGCTTTGACTGTAAATAACGGCGATTTATTGGAGTTTGCTTCAGCTCCCATGGTTAAAGATTGAGATTGTGTTTCTGCATCAAACCATAAAAGAATTCTTGGCCCTGAGGTTGCATAGACCTCTTTTCTTTCTAACGCATCCCATATGGACTCCCTCTTTCTAGACGTTGAATGAGCAGCAACCAAGCCTCCAGACATGAAATATGCGCTTTGTCTTTCAGCATCCGTTGCAATATTAAGATCCATTATGCTGGTCAAGGAAGTGTTGCCTAGGTCAACATATGAGGGCTCTAATTTGCCCTTTGGACGTCTTAGATCCCCTAGCTTTTCAAACAAGGGATCATTGAAGCCATTTGCTTCTGTGTTATATAGTCGATCGATTTCTTTGTAACCAGTCCCTGGTCGAGCGCCATGATTATCACTGGAGCCAATAAATCCAAATTTAAAGCGCTTTGGATTTTCTTGATCAGTAAAATCACTTAAAGCTAAAACATACTGTGCAGAACCTTGCGGCCTGTAGTTGAAAGCAGGAAGAAAGCAGTCATTGCACTGTCCTGCATTTAGAAAATCATCTGGCTCAGTCTCATTGACTGCAGCATAACCTGTTGATCCCATTTGAGCGGTAAATAATTTTGTTTGATCTACTAAATATTTGCATGTCTGAGCATCCATGCCAGAATCTTCACACCTTGCAGCCATAATATTTCCAGCCTGTTGGCAAGTTGGTAAAAAATCGCTGCTTCCTTCCGGACAAAATACCTCAACATTTGAATTTAACTTTGCATCATTCCAGGTTCTGTATTCTTCAGAATTTCCATGGCCAGAATAAATCTCAAATAAAAATTGAGATTCATCATCTTGGAAATCTGCAAGCTGCTTTTTCCAATCAGATGTTGGCGGAGTATAAAACCCCCACGTTGTCCCGTGAGGAATCACCATATAAGGAGTCTCCCAATCTCTTAACTTCTGAAACAAAATATTTGGATTAGTTGCTTCCTCATAACAATTTATAGGCAGATCTCTAGTATTAACTCCCTCAGGACAAATAGGTGTAGCTTTTATTTCCTCCCAGAAAAAGCGCTGCAAGATAGAGCAAGTAGGATTAATGTTGTGAAATCAGAATTAGAGGTTCTGGATGAAAAGCAAATCCTCTTTGGCGATCTTCATGTACACACAACTTATTCAACTGATGCTTTTATGTGGTCTCTACCATTTATGAATGGTAAGGGAGCTTCTCCATTAGCTGACGCGTGTGATTACGCAAGATTTTGTTCAGCTTTAGATTTTTGGTCTATCAATGATCATGCTGAAGCAAGCACTCCAAGAAAATGGCTTGACACAAAAAAAAGTATTCAGCAATGCAATAATCTATCAGAGGGTACAGATGATTTGGTGAGTTTCTTAGGGTGGGAATGGACTCAAGTTGATCCAAATCCTGGAAATCATTACGGCCACAAAAACGTCATTTTCTTGGAAACTGATGATGCACTGGTTCCCCCAAGAGCAATTGGTTCTGGAGGAGTTGCTCCATTGGTGATGAGGCTTGGTTTGCCCTGGACTATGTCTGCTTTACCAGCAACATTAGATTTAAAAAATAGAGATAGATTTTTTGCATTCGACAAATTCTTTGAGGAAATAAAAGCAGAACGAGCGAAGTAAGAAGGTTTCTCATATCTCTCCAGAATTGATAAATCTAATCTCTATAAATTGTTTGATCTCTTGATGGTCCCACTGAAACTATGCCAACGGGACAATCCAAAGTCTCCTCAATAAATAGTATATAGTCCTGAGCAGCTTTTGGTAAATCGTTAAAAGACCTAGCCACTGATGTGTCCTGATTCCAGCCGGAGAATGTTTTATAGATTGGCTGCTGATTTTGATCATAATCAATGCACACTTTGATTTCATCAAAGTTATCTAGAACGTCTAATTTTGTGATGCATAGATTGCTAACAGAGTTTATAAAAACAATGGTTTCTAACGCTTTCAAATCCAACCATCCACATCTTCTTGGGCGACCAGTTGTTGCACCAAATTCATGCCCAGTCTTTGCCAGTTGCTCTGCGTTGGAATCAAATAACTCAGTAGCAAAAGGCCCTTCACCAACTCGAGTAGTATATGCCTTGGTAATACCCAAAATGGAATCAATATGTCGCGGGCCCACTCCCAACCCAGAGGATAAACCACCTGCAGTAGTGCTTGAAGAGGTAACATATGGATAGGTTCCATGATCAATGTCTAGCATAGAACCCTGTGCACCTTCAAAAAGAATGCTCTTGCCCTGTTTTACCCACAGTTTAAGGAGATCCTGAGTTTTGCAATGATATTTATTATAAAGGTCTATGTTGCTAGTCAGCTCTTCTAAAACATCCTCGAACGCTATAGGTTTAGCATTATATAAATTCTGTAAAATTTGATTGTGATACTTAACCAATGTTGATAATTTTATCTTGAGCTCTTCAAGATTTTTTAAATCTCCAAAACGCACTGCACGTCTAGCAATCTTATCTTCATATGCCGGGCCAATTCCTCTACCGGTTGTCCCAATGCCCTCTTCTTTATCTCGAACCTGATCAATAGCTATGTGGGTAGGCAGAATTAATGAGCAATCTTCACTGACATAAAAACGATCTTTAAAACTAATATTGCTCTCTTGCAATTCCTTAATTTCTTTAGCTAGAGCTGGAAGAGATAAAACAAGACCATTACCCAAGACACAATGAACTGAAGGATGAAGAATGCCAGATGGGACTAGATGCAGGACTTTTTGCTCGCCATCAACTTTAAGTGTGTGCCCTGCGTTATGACCGCCTTGAAATCGACATACTGCCTCAGAACTTTCTGCCAAAGCATCTACAATTTTTCCTTTCCCTTCATCACCCCACTGCAAGCCCAAGATAAGGGTGTTATTGCTCATTGGATATTAGTTATTGCCTTTTGACTGATTGAGGTATTTGAAGAAATCAGACTTAGGATCGATAACCAAAACATCTGACTTATTATTAAAAGTTGCATCATAAGCTTTCATGCTACGAGTAAACTCATAAAATTCTGGATCTCTCGAGAATGATTCTGCATAGATTGCTGCTGCTGTAGCATCACCCTCTCCTCTTATTTCTTCAGAAGTTTTATAAGCTTCTGCAAGAATAATAACTCTTTCTTTGTCTGCAGTTGAACGGATTTCATTAGAAAGCTCATTTCCTTCAGCACGTAATTCTTCAGCTAACCTGTTTCTTTCAGAGCGCATCCTTTCATAAACAGAGTTACTTAGTTCAGGCGGCAAATCAATTCTTTTAACTCTAAAATCAATAATCTCGATACCTAGATCAGATACAGAATTTCCTAAATTTTCTCGCATGTCGCTCATCAACTGGTCTCTTTCTCCTGAAACTAATTCAGTTACTGTTCTTCGACCAAATTGATTTTTCAGTTCAAACGCAGTTCTTTGTCCGAGCAAATTATTCAAGTTAATAAAACTTCCGCTAGTTGCATCATAAAAGGTTCGAACATTCGTAATTCGATATTTTACAAACGAGTCAACAATAAGATATTTACTCTCAACTGTTAATATTCTATTTGGCTCTTCATCAAGAGTCTGCAACCTTGAATCATATTTTTTTACATTCTGGATAATTGGCAATTTAAAATTTAAGCCAGTTGGAAGATCAGATTTAATAGCTTCACCAAATTGGAAAACTATTCCATCTTCTTTTTCATCAATAACAAATAAGCTATTAAGTATTAGCGCAAGAATAAGTCCTGCAAGAACTAAGAGATTCATTCCTTTAGTCATTAGTCTTCCTCCTGTGATCTGTTTTGTTCAAGAATTTTATCCAATGGAAGATACATAAGATTATTACCCCCTTCCACATCCATCAAAACTTTTGTTGAATTACTGTAAAGTCCTTGTAAAGCATCAAGATATAGCCTATCTCGAGTAACTTTCGGTGCTTTTTGATACTCAGCTAGTAACTTATCAAATCTGACCGCTTCACCCTCTGCGTTAGCTACAACCTCTTCTCTGTATGCTTCAGCTGCCTGGATTCTAGCAAATGCTTGTCCTCTTGCTTCTGGGACAATAGAAAGCCCGTATCGATCTGCTTCATTTTGTAATTTTTCTTTATCCTCTCTTGCTGCAACAACATCATCAAAAGAAGCTTTTACAGCTGAAGGTGGATCAGTTTTTTCTATATTGACCTGTTGCACTACAAGCCCGGTTGCGTATAAATCTAGATAACTTTGAAGTCTTGCATTAACATCTTGTGCAATCATTTCACGACCAGTTGTAAGGGTTTCCTCAAGGGTGTTATCCCCAACAACATGACGCAAAGAGCTTTCAGTAGCCTCCCTTAAGCTGCTTTCGGGATCACGGACATTTAATACAAAATCTTTTAAATTTTTAATTCGATACTGAACTGAAATAGTAACATCAACGAGATTCTCGTCCTTGGTAAGCATATTTGCTGTTTGTGAGTAACGTCTGGTGAGTGCAACATTTTCGACATACCTTTCATCAATGCCAGCCAACATAAAGTTTAAACCCTCTCCCGTCTCAGCATGATACTCACCGAACCTTAAAACAACTGCTCTTTCCGGAGAATCCAACTGGTATATAGACATGCTCGCATAAATAACTAGTAGCCCAAAAAAACCATACAAAAAAGCTTTTTTTGTTGGAAAATTAAACCCACTTCCGCCAGAAGATCCGTTGGAGCCAGAGCCTTGCTTTCCAAACATTACAGAAAACTTTTTTATTAAGTCATCGAACGAAACTTCGTCTTGATCTTTTCTGCCCCAAGGGTCTTGATTATTTTGATTATCCCAATTCACGTAGATACCTATTGTTGTAAAGTTTTATTATAAATTTAATTTGGGGGTAAATCTTGAGAATTAAACAATTTCAAGCAAATTAAATTGCTTTTTTAGTTGCTCAGCTGCTTCTTCTCGCTGATGAAGATCAAAATATATCAAATTCTCCCATCCTCTCATCCAAGTACACTGTCTTTTTGCAAATTGACGTGTAGCAAAAAGAGACTTTTCAAATAATTCAGATTTTTCTAGCTTCCCCTCAACTACTTGCAATCCTTGCCTATAATTTATGGCTTTCATTGCAGGATGCTCGGCAGAAATATCAAAACTATTTTGAATATTTACTATTTCCTCAAGTAATTTGTCTCCAACTAAAGTCTCTTGTCTAGATTCTATTCTTTCATGAAGCATTGATCTTTCTTGAGGAAAAATCCCAAACTCTATTAATGTATATTTTTCTTTTAATGCGCTGCTTTTTTCTGATGATAGGTTTTCATTCAAGCTCATGTTTGTTGAAATGATAATCTCAATTGCTCTTATAATTCTTTGTGAGTCATGAGGATCAATATTTTGACCTGCCTCAGGGTCAAGCTTGATTAGATCTGCATGCAGAGCATCTATTCCATTTATAAGAATTTTTTGCTCTAACTCATCACGTAATTTCAGATCAGCTGAAGGAAGATTGCTGATTCCTTTTTTCAAAAGACTGAAGTACATCATGCTGCCTCCAACCATTAATGGAATCTTGTTTCTTGCGTGAATGTCATCAATTAACCTTAGAGCTGAATCATAAAAATCTGCAACAGAAAATATAGAATCCAAAGAAACATGATTGACTAGATGATGAGGGTGTTTTTTTAAGATAGTGTCTGAAGGCTTGGCAGACCCAACATTACATTCCCTGTAAACCATAACAGAGTCTACACTTATGATTTCTAGAGCTTCAAATTCATTTTGCCAATTAATTGCCCAGTCAGTCTTTCCAGATGCAGTTGGGCCGAGGAGAAATATTATAGGTTTCTTATTCAGCTTCAAATACTTTTAAATTGCGTCTTGATCAGTCTCGCCTGTTCTAATTCTGATAACTTGATCGAGCGTAGAGACAAAAATTTTACCATCTCCAATTTTTCCAGTGCTTGCACTTTTTGTAATGGCCTCGATGACATCCTCAAGTTGTTCAATTGATACAGCAATTTCTACTTTGATTTTTGGTAAAAAATCTATTACATATTCAGCCCCTCGATATAGTTCAGTATGACCTTTCTGTCTTCCAAAACCTTTTACCTCGGTAATTGTCATGCCGGTAATACCAATCAAATCAAGCGACTGACGAACTTCTTCTAACTTAAATGGCTTAATAATTGCTGTAACAAGCTTCAACTTTTTTCTCCTATTTGCCTAATTATATAAGATGCTTGAACCTCTGTTGAGCCTTTATTTCTCTCAACAACATCTTTAGCTCTTCGTGCAAATTCCTCAGCAGATTTGAGATCTTCAATAAAGAGCTTCATCGCAGTTAATAATTCATCTTCACTTGAGACCTGAATGCATGCTTGATCATGGAGAAATTGATTAACAATATCTTCAAAATTAAATGTATGAGGGCCTATGATGATTGGAGAACCTAAAGCGGCTGGTTCAATTAGGTTATGTCCTCCTCTCGGCACTAAACTACCTCCAACAAATGACATTAATGAAGATGCATAAAAGCTTGATAAGAGACCAGTGCTATCAATGATGCAAACATCGTAATCTTCTATGTCTATATCTGAATATAGTTTTATCTTAAAACCCATAGTGGCTGCTTGCTTAACTATCTCACCTACTCGATCTATATGTCGCGGGCAAAGAAATAGTTTTATGCTTTCTTTAACCTGAAGTCTTTTATATGCTTTGAGCAATATTTCTTCCTCTCCAGGATGTGTACTAGCTCCTAAAATAAAAGGATCGGCTTTAATCGGATTGGTATCGGTATTGCAAATATCAAATTTAACTGAGCCTGCCACCTCAATACAATTCTCCTCAATACCAAGCTCTAAAAAACGTTCTTTATGTTTGCTAGTTTGAACAAAAGAATAAGTGATTTGTTTCAGCGTATTTTTTAAAAGCCATGATGAAATTGCATATGCTTGAAAAGACTTATGGCTAAGCCTGCCATTAACCAAATATAGAGGGATGCTTTTATGAAATGCACATCCAATCATCGATGGCCATATTTCAGTTTCAAATATCAAGATGGCGTCAGGCTTGTAAAAATTTAAAAATCTATTAACAATTAAAGCTAAGTCCCATGGAGCATAATTTATAACTATTTCTTCAGGGAAGATTTCCTTTGCCTTCCTAAAGCCTGTGGGAGTGGTAGTTGTGATAACAATTTCAAAGTGTTCAGCGAGTTTGTTTATCAAGGACTCTGATCCTATTACTTCACCTAAACTCACAGCATGAAACCAAATAATTTTTTTATTTTTTTGCCTAAAGTTTTTCAACCCATACCCAAGTCTATTGGCAAAATGACTTCTGTAATCTGGATCAGTGAAACTCTTCAAAACAATACGTAATGAAAATACAGGGATGAGTATTAACATTAAAAGATTGTAAATTACCAACTTCATATCCAAGGTATATTTAAATTAATGTAATAATACATTCTTTAATTTTTAAGCACTCATAATATTGATAAAGTTAATGATGACATTTTGGCAAGGTCTTTGCCATCTACCAATTTCATGGCATCCAACTATTGGAAAATTTTGTGGCAAGCTCCTATTGATTTTAGCCAAGAGCAGGAAAAATATTGCTCAAGCAAATATTGAAGCATGCTTTCCAAATCTGTCAAAAACTGAGCAACAAAAACTCTTACAAAATAATTTTTTACACTTGGGCAGATCATTCATTGAAACAGGTATAGCTTGGTTTTGGTCAGATAAAAAAATACAGAGCAAGATGGATTATGAGGTAATTGGAATAGATTTTTTGTCTAACAACGGCCCTACTAATGGAAATTTAATCATTTTCAAACACTCCCAACACTTAGAATTGGATGCTCGTATTTTTGCTATGAATGCTGAGATGTATGGTGTAAGCAGAGCACATAATTCTCCTTCAATGAATAAAATTCAAAATAAAGGCCGGCTTTCTAGCATGAAAGATACTGCAGATAAAAACAATCCACGTAAATTTTTGAAATGGCTTAAAGCTGGAAAAAACGTCATGTATGCAATAGATCAGGATTATGGATGGGATCACTCTGTTAAATTAAAATTTTTTAACCAAGAAGCTGCCACGATTACGACAACAAAAAAAATTATTGATGCAACTAATTCAAATTTATTATTTATAAATTCATATTATAAAAATAAGAAATTGATGCTTGAGATAGAATTAATTTATCATATGGGGCTAAATTCAATAGAATTAGCCCAGAAAATTAATGACTTGATGGAAGACAAGATTCTTCAGCATCCAGCTGAGTATCTTTGGAGTCACAGAAGATTTAAATCAACCTTAGGAAAAAACTTTTATAAGCAATATGAACTTTGAACAATTAGACAATCTCAAAGGTTTCATGCCCAGTCATGAGGGCTTAGCATTAACAAAATGGGCAGAAGAGTTTTCTTGTCATGGACCTGCACTAGAAATTGGTACCTTTGGCGCCAAGTCTTCTCTATACCTTGCAGCTGGAAGTTTAATTCATAACCAGCTTGTTTATACTGTCGACCATCATTCAGGATCAGAGGAGCATCAGCTAGGTGAAGAGTATTTTGATCCGGAAATTTATGATGAAAAATTGGGCAGAGTTAATACGGTGCCCTTGATGCAAGCAAACCTTCAACAATTTGAAGAAAGTAAGTGGGTGGTGCCGATTCTTGCAAATGCAAATTTTATTGCGCCCTCATGGGGAACAGAGTTGGGGATCCTATTTATTGATGGCAGTCACACCGAAAAGTCTGCAATGAATGATTATGACAATTGGCACTCTAAACTCCATCCTGATGGAGCATTGGTGATTCATGACATTTATGAAAAGCCAGATGAAGGCGGGCAGGCACCTTATCTAGTCTATCAAAAAGCTTTAACTGAAGGTTTTCAGCTACATGAAAGAGTGGATACGATTGTTTGCTTAACTAAGACTTAAATTGTTGCTTAATAAATAAATTAGCGCTTGGGGTCAGTTGATGATTTGCATCAGCAGCAAGGATGCATGCTGCTGCTGTCCATGACGGCGTTTCTTCAGGCCAATAAATATTTTCGTCAAATTGCCAACCCATATAAGGTATGCCCTGCCCATCAACTATAGCAATCGCATTAAGAAGTAGCTCTAATGCAATCTTGTCTTCCCCAATTTTTTTAAATGCAATAGAGCATTCACTGGTTTCTGCAACAGTCACCCATGGCTCATCTGCAACACATTTAATACCAAGACCTTTAATCCAAAAAGAAGTTTTGATCATTTCAACTAGAGAGGTAATTCTATGTTTTGAATTAATGCCGCCCAGAATAGGATAATACCAGTCCATTGAAAACCTGCTGCGATCTTTTTTTAGATCAAAAATTTCTGCTGGATTTTCAAGCGCGACTATTAATTTTAAATGTGCATCCCTCCATTTTAATTCAAAGCTCTTATGCTCCAAAACTTGGCAAATTGCTATCGCGCACTCAAGACTTTTCGCAATAGAGCTACAACCAGTTAGCAGATAATCTTCATCAATTTTTTTAGACTTATCTATATTCCATGCAATTGCTCCATTTCTATGCTGAAGAGAAAGCGTGAATAAAATACCTTTTTTAACTGGCTCCCAAAAGTCTTGGAGAAAATTAACATCATTATTAAGCAAGTAAAAGTGCCATACAGCAACCGCAATATATGAGGCATAATTGGTCTGTTTGTTCAGCTCTAATGGTTTTTCGTCTTGATATAAGTTGTACCAACTACCATCTTCATTTTGATTAGCAACCATCCAATGAAGACCATTAAGCGCTTGATTCTTATAGCCTAGAGTAGATAGCCCCATGACAGCCTCAAGATGATCCCAAGGATCATGTGAACCATCTTGATTGGATGGAATGGCACCAGAAAGAAACTGAACATCATCTAAAAACTTACCTAAATGGTTTAACCCATCCAAAGAGCTGGGATCAATATGAGATGTATTCGGGAACTTTTTCATTTTTTTTCAAAATAAAATGCAATGCTTTTTCCAAAGATAGGATTAAGAATTTTCTCAAAATGATTCAGCCAAGCGGGACTTTGAAGGATGTGATATTCAAGAAATTTTTTATAAATCCTTACAAAATAGTTTGAATCTTGAGTGCTCCAAAATAGACATCGTAACCACCAATAAGCACTATGCAAACCATGAAACCTCTCAGAATAATCATATTTAAATCCGTGATCCGAGATCTCATTGATCACTTGACGTTTTTTAAAGATTCTTACATGACCGCCAGGCATATTTTGATAACCGGACGAAAGAGACCAGCAAATTTTTTCAGGCCAATATGATGGAACACTAGGTAAAAATTTGCCCTTAGGTTTTAAAACTCTATAAATTTCATCAATTGCTGCATGGTAATCATCAAGATGCTCTAGCACCTCTGAACAAATAACAAGATCAAAAGTATTATCATCAAATGGCAAGCTGTATACGGAGCCTTGCATAAAAACAGTAGAACCAGAATTGAGCTCTTTAAAAAATTCAAAGCCTTCCTTACATTTATTCAATGACGGAATATCCTGGTCCAGCCCAACGCAGTGAACATCAACATATTCATGCAAAGATCCAAATATATGACGGCCCTCTCCACAGCCTACATCCAAAACTTTTGAGTGCGGCTTTAGAGCGATCTTATCTAAACTAAAAGTTAACATTGAAATTCATCTATTGTTTTGTATATTAAATCTTCGTAAGACTTTGCAATTTTTTGCCAATCAAAGTTCTCTATTATATGCTTTCTGCCTTCATCTGCTTTTAATTGATAAGTTTCGGGGTTAGCAAAAATGTTTCTGATAGCCAGCTCTATTGCATTAGAATTTTTAGCTGGAATAAGTTCTGCAAAAGAATGGGTTATTTCTGGTATAGATGCGATATTGGTTGCAACAAGTGGTATTGCGCAAGACATAGCTTCCCCAACAGGAAACCCAAAGCCTTCATAAAGAGAGCTCACGATGGCAACATTGCTTTTAGCATATTCAACAGCGATCTCATGTCTAGTAAGATTTGATCTATATAAAATATTTTGATCGATTTGCAATCTTTTAATTAATCTCTCGGTATGACCACCTGGTCGAGGCGCACCAATAATTACTAATTTTAATTGAGGAAAATCTTCTTTTAATCTGGCAACAGCATGCAGAGTAAAATCTAAACCTTTAAGTGGAACATCTGCGCTGGCCGTTGTAATAATTTGCTCTGGAACTCTCCTGATATCTTGCATGGGAGTAAAACTTGCATGATCGATGCCATTAGGTATAACTGAAATATTTTTTTCAAGCACACCAAAATCCTTTGCAATATCATTTTTTGAATTATGTGATGGAGTAGAAATTACCTTTAAGCTCAGAGAGACCCTTTTTTGCATTTTTAAGAAAGAAAACCATCTCCATTTAGATATTTTTTGAATAAGGCCTTTTGAAAATTGAATATCATAACGATAATCTTTTGTGATTGGATGATGAATAATCTCTATCAAGGGTAGAATTTTTTGAACCTCGATCATCCCATAACTAAGCGATTGATTATCAATGACAATATCATATGAAGATTCATCGAGAAGAGTTTTCGCCCTATTACCAAAAGTCTTTAATTCAGGAAACCCTCCAAACAATGCTGAAATAAATTCATACCAATCATCTGAAGATTTATTCTTTTTTTCTAAAAAAATTTTTAGCCTTTCTTTAAAGTTAAAAGTGCTAAATAAATCTAAGCCTGGAGACTTAATTAGCTTTATATTGTTCTCAAGTTTGGGGTATGGAGGCCCCGAAATAACATCCACATGATGACCTAAATGATTCAAAGCCTTAGATAACTCAAATACAAATATGCCTTGGCCACCTCCAAAAGGTGCGCTTCGGTAGCTACAAATAGCAATATTTAATTTTTGACTCAATTTTAATTAAGGCTAAATTGAAGTTAGCCAGTGTGAATAACTTTTATCACGTCCATAAACTATGTCGGAATAATTACCCTGCAATTGATCGGTCATTGGCCCAATTGAACCATTACCAATTTTTGACCCATCAACAGTAGTTATTGGAGTTATCTCAACCGCAGTGCCTGAATAGAAAGCCTCATCAGCAGATAATAAATCATCAAAAGTTAAATTCTTCTCTTCTACCGTTAATTGAAGATTTTGAGCAATGGTGATGACGCTTTGTCTGGTAATTCCATTCAAACAATAATCTGTTGTTGGTGTCATTAGCTTAGAGTTTTTAACTATAAACAAGTTCTCACCACTACCCTCTGAGATAAAACCATTTTTATCCAATAATATTGCCTCTTCCGCTCCTTTAGAGATTGCATCATTAACTGCCATAATTGAATTAACATATGTACCAATAATTTTATTATTTGAATATAGGGGATTGTCATACTGCTGAAATGGAGATTTGACCACAGAGATACCATTCCTCTTTGCATCTGGATCCATATATGACGGCCATTCCCAACAGGCAACTGCAACATTGACCGAAAGCAAATCTTGGGATCTCAAGCCCATTGACTCACTTCCTAAAAAAACGATTGGGCGAATATAACCCTCATTAAGATTATTTTTAATCATTGCTGCTTTCTGTGCTTCACATAAATCATTGATCGAGTAAGGAATGGAGATATTAATTTTTGACGCAGCATCAAACAGTCTTTGGGTATGATCATCTAACCTAAAGATTGCACCACCATCTGATGTCTCATATGCGCGCACACCCTCAAAAACACCCATCCCATAATGCAGCGTGTTAGACAAAAGGTGGATATTTGTTTCATTGAATGGCTGAAAACTTCCATTGAGCCAGATAAATTTTGAGTCGGTATTAAGAAACATGTTGTGTATGATTTTAAGTCTCAGTTATTATGACAAAACAACCCTAATAATGAAATTAAAATTCCTATGATTGACGAATCCATTTTCAGAGAATATGACATCAGAGGGATTGTTCCCTCTCAAATCAATGAGCACTCTATTAAATTAATATCTCATGCAATTGCTCAAAAATGCAATGATGAAAATATTGATGAGCTGGCTCTTGGAAGAGACGGGCGTTTATCTGGAGAAAGAATATTAAATCTTCTTTCGAAAGAACTTCGATCTATTGGAATTGATGTTGTTAATGTTGGGATAGTCACTAGTCCTCTTCTATATTTCGCTGCTAAAAAACTGCCTTCAAAATCAGGAATTATGATTACAGGTAGCCATAATCCAAAAAACTATAATGGTTTTAAAATAGTAATTAATGATGTTCCAATTTCAGGGCTTGAGATTTTAACTTTGCTATCTGATAAACCAATCAATAAAAAAAATATTGGCAAGGAAGTCCACAAAAAAGATCTAGGAGATGAATACATAAAAGAAGTGCTATTACAGAGTTCAAAGAAAGCAAAAAAAATTAAGGTTGTTCTAGATAGTGGCAATGGTTCAGCCGGTGAAATTGCACCAAAACTAATTCGCTCGTTAGGTTATGAGGTGATTGAACTCTACTGTGAGATTGATGGGAACTTTCCCAACCATCACCCTGATCCAGGAAAAGTAGAAAACCTCAAAGATTTAGTTCAAGCAGTGAAAGAAAATTCTGCTGATGTGGGAATAGCATTTGATGGAGATGGAGATAGGCTTGGAGTTGTAACTGATAAAGGTGAAGTTATTTTTCCCGATCAACTCATGATGATCTTTGCCAAAGATGTCTTAAAAAATTTTCCTGGCAAAGAAATAGTTTTTGATGTGAAGTGCACGAATTTATTAAGCAATGTTATTGAAGAATATGGAGGTATTCCACTGATGTCTCCAACAGGTCATTTTCATATAAAAAACACTCTTAAACAGACCAATGCTCCACTTGCCGGTGAAATGAGTGGTCACATATTTTTCAATGACCAGTGGCATGGTTTCGATGACGGGCATTATTCTGCTTTTAGATTGTTAGAAATTATGAATGGCTTGAAAATTCCTCTCTCAACAATCTTAGATCAACTTCCCAAAGCTCACTCTACCCCCGAGCTAAATATTAATGTTGACGAAGAGAAGAAATTTGAAATAGTGAAAAACTTTGTTGATAAGGCTCAATTTGAGGGAGGCACCAAAGTTACTATTGATGGCTTAAGAGTGGATTTTGACGATGGATGGGGTTTAATGAGGGCGTCTAATACAACTCCAAAACTTGTCCTTAGATTTGAAGCCAAAACTTCTTCTCGATTAAAAGATATAAAAAATATGTTTCTTGATCAATTAAAATTAATTGATGAAACAATTCAGATTGATATAAGCTAAAGCTATGTCAAAAGACAGAAAACAAATTATTCTCCAGAGCCTGGCAAAGCTCTTAGAAGAAAGAGATGCTACGAAGGTTACAACGGCTGTTCTTGCAGCAGAGAGCGGAATAACTGAAGCAGCTCTTTACAGGCATTTCCCTAGTAAAAGGTCTATATTTTTAGAACTATTTTCTTTTTGTGACCAAACAATTTTTCAAAAAGTCGGGGAAATAAAAAAAGATGCAGATATTGATCCTGAAGAAAAAGTTAGATTAATATTCTTTTTTTATGCAATATTTCTAGAAAAAAATAAGGGTTTTGCACGTATTCTATCCCGAGAAGCATTGGGGCCAAGTGAGCAAAATGTTATTGATTCTGTAAATCAGTTCTATGAAAGATTGGAGCTGTCAATCAAGCAATTACTTTCTTCAAAAAAAGATGCTTTGCAACTTACTCCAGGCCAAAGCGCTCATCTTATTACTTCAATAATGGAAGGTGTAATTTCTAGGTTTATTAGAAATAAATTTAAGGAGATACCAAGCAGCTATATTGAAAATTATTGGTCGCTTTTATCTAGCAGTATATTTAAACATTAAGCATCCTAGTCTAGAGAAAGCTCAAAATAAGAATTTTTACTACTTTCATCAACTGGCCTGCCCGTTTCACGGTCAATCCTGATATATGACAAACCTTCAGGAATTTTCCAGTCTTCTTCAGGCAGGCTGAAAAGAGCTGTTTTCATGAAATCAACCCAGGTGGGTAGAGCGATGCTTGATCCATACTCATTATCTCCCAAAGAAGAAAAATCATCAGTTCCAATCCAAACAGTTGTTACTAAATTATTGTGAAAACCTGAGAACCATGTGCTTATAGCATCATTTGTTGTTCCAGTTTTTCCTGCAATATCGCTCCTACTCAAGACTTTAGTTTTACGACCATTACTTCCTCTTGATAGCGCTTCACGCAAAATATCTTTTGTAATAAAAGTAACTCTTGGATCAATTGGATCCAATGTTTTGTTTTGAATGGGGGGTAATAAATAGAAAGGTTTAATTTCCTCTGTTAGCTGAGTTTGAAACCATGGAAATGCGTCAATATTTTTTCTCTTATTTTCACTTTGAGGATTGTTAAAAATAGTGTTTCCATTTCTATCCACCACGCGCTCTATAAAAAATAAATCTTTGGGGTCTTCAGAGTTAGCTAAGATACTGTATGCCCTTACCATCTCAGCAGGCGAGAAACTTGATGATCCAAGCGCTAATGATAAATCTGGTGCAAGCCTAGAAACTGGAAAGCCAAACCTAGATAAATAATTTTGAGTCAGTGGTATCCCCATTTCCCTTAATAACTTTATAGAAACTAAATTTACTGACTGAACTAATGCTTCTCTAAGTCTAATGGGTCCATAAAATTTCCCTGTATAATTTTCTGGCCTCCAGCTACTCTCTAAATTAGAGTCCTCAAATATTATTGGGGCATCATTAATTTTATCTGATGCCTTATAACCATTAGCAAAAGCGGCAGCATAAATAAAAGGCTTAAAGCTAGAGCCTGATTGGGGATATGATTGTTTTACCCTATCAAAATTGCTATTTGAAAAATTTAATCCTCCAACATAAGTCTTGATTGCTCCACTAGAAGGGTCTGTAGAAATAAATGCAACCTCAGCATCAGGAACTTGATCAAGAGAGAAAGTTCCATTTATTTCAGTTATATATATTAAATCGCCCATACGCAGAATGTCATAAAAATTTTGAGGGCTTGGGCCTAATTTATTTATATCTATTTTTTTCTTAGCCCATTTATATGAATCATCCCAAAGAAGTTGTTTTATTTTAAAAGCATTATTTAAATAGATTACCCTTTCTGGTTTAACATCAATAACCATCCCAACTGAATGTTTATCAAAACTTACAAGCTCAGTAAAATAATCTCTTAAAAGGGATATATTCAACTGTTTCATTCCTAAAGCGTCCAATATATTTGACTCTTGATACAAAATATCTAAATTACCAGCCTGCAATTCGTTGAAAATAAATTCGGGAATTTTAAACGAAATATTTTTAGGCTCTCTCCAACCATGGCGCTTGTCATAGGCATATAAATTATTAGAAATACTTTCCAAAGCAGCCTTCTGCAGAGAAGAGTCTATTGTTGTAAAAACTGATAGCCCATCCCTATATGCTGATAGGCCATATCTATCAATCATTGCCTGTCTAGCAATCTCAGCAATGTATCTCCCATCTAAAGAAAAGCTTGAGTCCAATTGCGTTAAGTTGATTGGCTCAGACTTTGCAATTAAGAACTGTCCTCTACCAATATATCCAAGCTTATACATTCTTCCTAAAATCCAGTTGCGCCTAATGAGTGATCTATCGGGGGAGCGAATAGGGTTAATTCTTGAAGGAAGTTGAGCTGAGGAAGCGATTAATGCAGATTCAGCAAGAGTTAGCTCATTTATAGATTTAGAAAAATATTTATTTGCTGCAGCCTCAACTCCATAGGACCTATTACCTAAAAAGATAGTATTTAAATAAAGAGAGAAGATCTCTTCTTTATTTGCATGACTTTCTAATTCAAAAGCTAAATAAATTTCTTTGATCTTTCGAGTAATTTTTTGCTCTCGAGATAACAAGTAACCCCTTACAACCTGCATTGAAATTGTACCTCCGCCGCTCACAATTTCTCCGGATTTAATCATTTGATATACAGCTCTAATGAGTGATGTAATTCTTATGCCATGATGCTTAAAAAATTGATCATCTTCAGCGGCTAAAAATGCATTCTTTAAATTAAGTGGGATGTCTTCATATTCAATGGTCCTTCTTTTTTGATCACCAAACTCTCCAATAAGAACCCCATCAGATGTATAAACTTTTAAAGGTATTTGCAAAACATCCTCATCAACTAAATCAATCTCAGGCAGGCTTGGCTTTACAAGAAGATACCCAGTTCCGATGAATAATATTGATAAGAGAGTACTAAAAAGAGCAGCGGATAAGGTCCAATTAATTAATCTAACGAACATAAAATTTAAGTAATGAAATTTTTAAGTGAAGCTCTAATATATTTTGATGCATGAATTAGAATTATTTTACCCCTATAAATGATAGAATCTGCAACTTAAAAAACTAAGTATGAATATTTTTATTGTTGGTCCCATGGGATCTGGAAAAACCACTGTTGGAAAAATTGTGGCGGGCGAGCTATTTTTAGACTTTCACGATACAGATGCAAAGATTGAAGAAAGTACAGGCGTCACAATAGATTGGATTTTTGATATAGAGGGTGAGGCTGGTTTTAGAAAAAGAGAAACTGCTACGTTAAAAGAAATGGTTGCATTAAATTCGATTGTTCTTGCTACTGGTGGTGGCATTATTATTGAAGAAGAAAATAGAGAGCTGTTGGCATCAAGAGGAACTGTTTTCTACTTGCATACTCCGCTAAATACTCAAGTTGAGCGAACAGCTAAAGATAAGGACAGGCCGCTCTTAAAAGATCAAGATCCTGAAAAGGTTTTGGCAGATCTACAAAAATCTCGACAGTCCTTCTATGAAGAAGTGTCTGATCACATAATCAATACAGAGAATAAAAGTGGCTCAGAGGTTGCAAATGAAATTGTGAAGCTAGTTAAAAATTATGGCTAAAGAGTTATTTGCAGGTCAAAAAAATAACAGATACAGGATTCTAATTAGTAAAGAAGCTATATCTAAGAAAAATCTAACTCCTCTGCTGAAAGAGCATAAAAAGACACTGATTATTTCAGATGATGGGGTGCCAACCAAGATTCTTAATAAAGTAATTAGTGTTAGCAAGCCATCAACCAAAGTTTTTAAAATAATTCTTCAACATGGAGAAAAAGCTAAGTCCGTTCAAAATTTTCAAAAAATACTAAATTTCTTAGCAGAAAAAAATTTTGATAGAACAGATTTGATAATTGCTATTGGCGGAGGAGTTATAGGAGATATCTCTGGCTATGTTGCGAGTTCATACCTAAGAGGCATTCAATTTATACAGATACCGACAACACTGCTTTCTCAAGTTGATTCTTCTGTGGGTGGCAAGACTGCTATCAATATTGCAGCGGGTAAGAATCTTGTTGGAGCTTTTTACAATCCAAAAGGTGTCATTATAGAAACATCTGTACTTAAAACCCTTCCTGAAAGAGAATTCAAGGCAGGATTAGCAGAAGTTATTAAATACGCTCTTATTAAAAATAAACCTCTGTTTTCATTGCTTAAATTAAATGCCAAAAAAATATTATCAATGGATCCACATATTATTGAGGAGATAATATATGCATCCATAAACACTAAGGCAAAGATTGTTACAAAAGATGAGAAGGAGAATGGAGTCCGTGCAATTTTGAATTTTGGTCATACATTTGGGCATGCTATAGAAGCACATGGTAATTATAAAAGAATTCTGCATGGGGAAGCTGTTGCCAAGGGGATGAAAGTCGCATCTAAAATTTCATATTTAGAAAATCTTATTTCACAAAAAGAATACACAGAAGTTATTAGTTTATTAGAAATGTTTGAATTTGATCTTTCTCTTAAGCAATACAAGTATGGAGAATTAAAACCATATATTTTTAGAGATAAGAAAATGAAAAAAGGTAAATTAAATATAGTCCTGTTAAATAAAATATCAAATGCAGTAGTGACTAATTCTTTTAATTCAGCGAATCTTCAAAAAGGGTTAAAAAATTAAATTAAGCAGCGTTAGCTGTTGTTGCTTTAAGAAGATCTTGAATATTTAAAGCAGCAGGTGACACTAACCAAAAAGAGGGTTCAAATCTATCGAATTCATCTAGGATTAATTTTGCTCTATCGCTCTTGGTTTCTTTAATATGGCGAGCAAGGATTTGTTTTAAAAATTTTCTGTGTGACTCCATTTCTTCACTGACAATTCTATCAAGGTTGATAAGACTTCGATTGCATTGATCAAAGAACCTTCGATCAGTGTCAAGAACATATGCAAAACCGCCCGTCATGCCTGCCCCAAAATTAGCACCTATATTCCCCAAAACAGTTACATGCCCACCAGTCATATATTCACAACAATGATCGCCTGCGCCTTCAATAACAGCAGATGCACCAGAATTCCTAACCGCAAATCTTTCTCCCACACATCCACCTACATAAAGTTCGCCGCCGGTCGCACCATATAGTGCAGTGTTACCGACTAATACTGATGGAGATTTTTGTGAGGCGAATTCAGCGGAGCTTGAAATTACAATCTTGCCTCCATTCATGCCCTTACCCACATAGTCGTTTGCATCACCATTTAAATTGAGAGTTAATCCAGCTGCATTCCAAACACCAAAGCTTTGGCCGGCTGACCCGGTAAAATTAAGGGTTTGAGATTGCTTTAATCCTCTTTCACCATACAAAGAGGCTATAAAGCCAGAAGCTTGTGCTCCAACAGATCTGTCTCGATTTGAAATTTTATAATGGAAATCAGATTTTTGATCTTTAGCGATAAAAGGCTTGATATCCTGAAGAATTTTTACATTTAAATTACCTTTATCCCATGGATTATTTGACAAAGTATTGCAGTAATGGGGGGAAGTTAATTTTTTATCAGAATACAAAATCGGAGACAAATTGATATTTGCTGTAGAGGGATTATCTTGTGTAATATCTTTAAGATACTGTGTTTGACCGATAATAGACTCGAGGTCAGGCACCCCAAGTTTAGCTAGAATTTCTTGCACTTCATTTGCAATAAATGAGAAGTAATTGATGACTCGCTCTTTTTCACCAATGTAGTGATGATCAATAATATCTCTTCTTTGCGTAGCCACGCCAGTTGCGCAGTTATTAAGGTGACAAATTCTTAAATATTTACAACCCATCGCAATCATAGGGCCTGTTCCAAAACCAAATGATTCAGCTCCAAGAATTGCAGCTTTGACAACATCTAATCCAGTTTTTAAACCACCATCAGCTTGCAGTCTGACTTTATGTCTTAAATTACTTGCTCTCAGGGCTTGATGAGCCTCGGACAACCCAAGCTCCCACGGAGAGCCTGCATAACGAATAGAAGATAAAGGACTTGCACCCGTTCCACCATCATGACCAGAAATAGTGATGAGATCTGCATATGCCTTTGCGACACCCGCTGCAATTGTCCCTACTCCTGGCTCAGATACTAATTTAACTGAAACCAATGCTTTAGGATTAACTTGCTTAAGATCAAAGATTAATTGCGCTAAATCCTCAATTGAATAAATATCATGATGGGGTGGAGGCGAAATGAGGGTAATCCCTGGGGTTGAATAGCGCAGCTTTGCAATCAACTCATTTACTTTCCCTCCGGGAAGTTGTCCACCCTCTCCTGGTTTTGCGCCCTGTGCAATTTTGATTTGTAAAACCTCGGCGTTCACCAAATACTCTGGTGTGACGCCAAAACGACCAGATGCAACTTGTTTAATTTTTGACATCTTGGAAGTGCCATACCTTTCCTTGGCTTCTCCACCCTCACCAGAATTTGACCTCGCTCCCATGCTATTCATAGCTTCAGCCAATGTTTCATGAGCATCTGGAGACAAGGCGCCTAAACTCATTCCTGCAGAATCAAATTTTTTAAGAAGTAGTTTTGTATTGTAAGGCTTAACTTTTTGTGGGTTTTTAGGAAATTTAACCATCATTAAATCTCTTAGCATTGCAGGGTCTCGCAAATTAACCAGCGCTGCATACTCCTGATATGCTTGAATAGACCCTTTGCTTACTGCTTCCTGAAGTTTTTTTACAACCTCAGGATTATAAGTGTGATATTCGCCGCCATGCACAAATTTCAACAGACCGCCTAGACCAATCTCACTTACATTAGAATTTGCATATTTGTTGAGCGAACGCATCTCAACATCTAGATCTTCAAAAGTTTTGCCACCAACTCTACTAACAGTATTGGTAAAAGATAAATCTACAATATCTGAACTTAAGCCGACGATCTCATGAAGCTGAGATCCCCGATAACTGGAAATTGTGGAAATGCCAATTTTAGAAATAATTTTTAAAAGCCCTTTATTAATGCCTTTTCGATATTTGGCGCAGTTGGCTGTTGGGCTGCCCTTTAGTTCCTTGCGATGAGTTAAATCTAAGATTGTTTGAAAAGCCAGCCAAGGGAAAACAGCAGTTGCTCCAAAGCTTAGCAAGCATGCAATTTGATGAGTATCTCTGGCTGTTGCAGAACTCACTATTAAGTTGGCATCTGATCTGAGTCCCAATCTTACCAATTCTTGATGTATGCAACCCACTGCAAGCAAAGCATTGATTGAAAGCTTATTGCCATCGGGTAATTTTTCATTTAAATGAATGATAATTTCTCCCTTTCGCACAGCAGAAACTACTTTTTTTGTTAATTCATTCAAAGCATCTTTGAGGTTTGATTTGGGTGAGTACTGCAAATCAAAATTTTTAGAGGAGAAATATGGATTTTTTAATAACGCTGAAAGTTTTTTATGCGACAGAACCGGAGATGTGCTAACAATCCTTTTGGCATGATCTTTAGATTCCTCAAAGATGTTCAATTCAGGACCAAAGCATGCTTCTAATGACATGACGCTAGACTCTCTTAGGGAATCAATCGGTGGATTTGTTACCTGTGCAAATTGTTGTCTGAAATAATCATATATAGATCTTGGCATTGAACTTAGCATTGCCAATGCAGTGTCATCACCCATGGAACCAGTGCCTTCAAGACCATCAAGCGCAAGAGGTTTTATTATAGAAACTCTTTCTTCGTTGTACAAAGAAAATAGTTTTGATGATTTGATAAATTCCGAATGTCGAATTTTCTTTATGCCAGGGCCCTCAAATGCATCCAAAGTAGATTCAAGATAAATTGCAGATTTTTTGAGCCAATCTCTATAAGGCTTACTCTGTTTAAGCTGATCATCAATAATCTTTTGATCAAGAATTTCTCCAGATTCTGTGTTTACTGCAAAAATTCCGCCAGGACTTAGGCGACCTTTTTGGAGAATCTCTTCATCAGCTACTGGATAAATACCAGTTTCAGAAGCTACTGTGATCATTCCATTATTTAAAACTTGGTATCTTGCTGGACGCAATCCATTTCTATCTAAAACACAGATTGCCCACTCCCCATCTGACATAACAATTCCAGCAGGGCCATCCCAAGCCTCCATATGCATTGAATTATATTCATGAAACGCTCTTACCTCAGGATCCATGGTGTGAATATTTTGCCAAGCTGGAGGTAAGACCATTCGTATAGATCTGAAGAAATTTATGCCCCCCTTTACCAACAATTCAATCATGTTATCTAATGCTGATGAGTCAGAGCCTGTTTCGTTAACAAGTGACTTGAATTTACTTATGCCTGGAATTAAGGGTGTTGAAAATTTTGATGCTCTTGCTTTAACCCAATTTCTGTTTCCTCTGATTGCATTGATTTCACCATTATGAGCAAGAAGCCTAAAAGGTTGAGCTAAATGCCATCTTGGCTGAGTATTTGTAGAGAATCTTTGATGAAATAAACAAACCTTTGCAGTGAATGATCTTTTTGCAATGTCTGTATAAAAATTACTAATTGCATCAGGCAGCATTAAGCCTTTGTATACAATTGTTTGGCTCGACATGCTACAGATGTATAGCCTTTCGTCATTGTTATGCAACTCTTCAATCTTCTTTCTAGCCTGCAAAAGACAAGATTCAAATCTTTCTTTATTAAAATCTTTTGAAATTGGTGTTATGAATATCTGATTAATTTTAGGCAATGATTCAATTGCTATCTCACCAAGAACAGATTTATTGATAGGCACCTCTCTGATACATTCAAAAATTAGATTTTCAGATTGAAGGATTTTTTTAATTGCTGGTAAATCTTTTTTTAATGATGCAGAAGAAAAAATTTGTGCAATGCCAAATAACTCAGGTAATTTAATATTTAACTCTTTTTTAATTTGTTTTTTGAAGAAAGATTGATTTAAATCAAACAAAAGACCGCAACCATCGCCAGTTTTACCATCAGCTCCAATTGCCCCTCTGTGTGTCATACTGGTTAGGCCTGCAATAGAACGCTTTACAACTTCTCTATTTTGAACTCCATGTCGGTTAACGATTAGTCCAAAACCACAATTATCCTTGGCTTGAGATTCTTGATATAACGATGTGTGTGTATTATGTTGTGGCATTTAGTTATACATATTAGCACAATAATGTCATACTATGTCATACATACCACGCAGAACTAAAAACAATTTAATGGGCGCAAAAAACAAACAATATAAAATTGAAAAAGGTTTATTGCTTTTTACTCAACCGCGATCTCCATACTTTTATGGAAAAATTCGATTGAATAGAAAATATATAACAAAATCGTTTGCCCCAATTACAGATCTAGAAGAAGCAAAGGATATGTTATTTGAATGGCGCAAAGAGCTTTTAAGTCAAAGTACTATCCCTACTGCAACAATTTCCTCCCCAGAGAATTTTAAATCTAGATCAGAGTATGTCGAACATGTTCCACTTGAAAATGATTTTCAATTTCTAGAAGTTGGCCGATACGATCCTAATAAAAAAAACATAGAAGAAAGAAAAATTAATTTTGTAGAAATTTATGGTGATTACAATCAGTCTGAAGCATCCAATCAATCTCATCGATGCTTGGATTGTGGAAATCCATATTGTGAATGGAAATGTCCGGTTCACAACTATATTCCGGATTGGTTGAAACTTGTTAATGATGGAAACATTATGGAAGCAGCTGATTTATGCCATCAAACAAACTCTCTGCCTGAAATGTGTGGGAGAGTTTGCCCTCAAGATCGTTTATGCGAAGGAGCATGTACACTTAACGACGGTTTCGGCGCCGTTAGCATTGGTAACATTGAAAAATATATTACGGACAAGGCAATAGAAATGGGGTGGAAGCCAGATCTAAGCAATAGAACTTGGACTAGTAAAAAGGTTGCGATCATTGGAGCCGGTCCTGCTGGAATCGGTTGTGCAGATATCTTAATAAGAGCTGGGATCAATTGTGATGTCTATGATAAACAACCAGAAATTGGTGGTTTACTTACATTTGGAATTCCAGAATTTAAGTTAGAAAAAAAGGTTGTTAGACGACGGCGAAAAATTCTTGAAGAAATGGGTATTAAATTTCATCTTAATCAAGAAATTGGTAAAGACATTTCTTTTAAAGAATTGCATAAAAACTATGATGCGATATTTTTAGGCATGGGAACCTATACTTCGCTTGAAGGTGGTTTTAAAGGTGAGGACCTCCCCCAGGCACATAAGGCAATTGATTATCTCATTGGTAACACAAATCACCTTTTAAAATTTCAACAAAAAGAATCTGATTACATAAATTTTAAGGGAAAAGATGTTGTGGTTTTGGGCGGAGGAGATACTGCAATGGATTGCAATAGAACTGCTATCAGACAAGAAGCTAAATCCGTTACATGCTTATACAGAAGAGACGAGAAAAATATGCCTGGTTCTAGAAGAGAAGTTATTAATGCTAAAGAGGAAGGTGTGCATTTTGAATTCAATATTCAGCCTATCGAAATCATCGGAAGTGATAGCGTTCAGGGTATAAAAACAATTCAAACAAAGTTAGGCGAGCCAGATCAAAATGGAAGAAGAGTGCCCGTCCCAATTCAAGGAAGTGAGAAAGTATATCGTGCTGATGAAGTTGTAATTGCTTTTGGCTTCAGGGCTAATCCAGCAGATTGGTTTAAAGATTTTAAAATAAAAACTGATCAAGCAGGTCTGGTGGTCGCTCCAGAAAAACAGGAATTAAAATTCCAAACTTCTAACCCAAAGATCTTCTCTGGAGGAGATATGGTTAGAGGGTCTGATTTAGTGGTGACAGCTATATGGGAAGGAAGAGAAGCGGCTAAAAGTATCATACAATTCGTTTCATAAATGAAAGATTCTAAATTTTTAAGGGCACTTAACCTTCAACCTAACACAACCCCTCCTGTATGGTTTATGCGTCAGGCAGGCAGGTATCTACCTGAATATCAAAAAATCAGAAAAAATTATTCTAATTTTTTAGATATGTGTAAACAGCCTAAGACATGCGCAGAATTGGCATTGCAGCCAATTGATAGGTTTGGGTTGGATGCTTCTATTCTTTTTTCAGATATTCTGACAATACCTGATGCATTAGATCTCGGTCTTGCTTTTCATGAAGGTGAAGGACCAAAATTTAGCAATCCAATATCACACCCGCAAGACATAAAAAAATTACCCTCATTCGATGTCAATAATCTAAATTACGTATTTAAAGCAGTTGAAGAGACCAGGAGTCAATTACCGCAAGATATTCCCCTTATTGGTTTTTGTGGAAGCCCTTGGACGCTAGCAGCATATTCAATTGAAGGTGGAGGATCAAAGGATTTTCATAAAACTAAAACTTTTTTGAGAGAGCATCCAGATGAACTTCAAGATTTTCTTCAAATTCTCAGCAATGCTTGTTATGAATATTTAAGACAACAAGTCCTGAGTGGAGTGAGCGCTCTGCAGATCTTTGATTCATGGGCAGATTTGTTATCAGACGCTGAGCTAGAAAAATTTTCTTTAAAATACACTCGAATGCTTTGCAAGCTCTTAAAGGAAGATCCGCTAACAGCAAGCATTCCGATTATCTTATTTGAGAAATCTCCTAACAATAAAGTTGAAAATATTATTTTTGATGAGATCACATGCATCAGTCTTTATTGGAAAGAAGACATTGAAAGCATATCTAAAAATTTTAAAGATTTATTCGCTATACAAGGAAACCTTGACCCCAAAGTTTTGCTCGAGTCTGATGAATTAATCTTGGAAGAAACTCAAAGAATTTGTACCATCATGAAAGATTATCCAGGGTTTATTTTTAATCTTGGTCATGGCATAACACCTAATATTGATCCTGAAAAAGTACAGGTCATGATTGATGCTATCAGGCAATAGCTCCTTTGGATTCGTTCTTTCACAAGAATTCAATTAAATTTACTTAATAGTAAAAAAATAGTCATATGTATTCAATTTAGTTATCATTACCTAAATTTTTTATATATAAGGGGATATATGTTAAGTAAACGTCTTTTTAATGCGGTCTTTGCGACCATTTTATTTGCTTGGGCACCTTTGGCCTTTACACAAGTTCTTGAAGAGGTTGTGGTTACTGCTCAGATTAGAGAACAGAGCCTGCAAGATGTGCCAATTTCTGTATCAGCCATTGCTGGAGAAGACATTGCTGATAGAAGTGTTGATAACCTTCAAACACTCTCAGCTTCTGTTCCAAACTTTATGGTGGTTGAAACACAAATCGATACTTCAATTTCTATTCGCGGAGTTAGATCAGGCGCCAACAAAGGTTTTGAGCAATCTGTACCAATGAACTTTGATGGTGTTGTTTATCCTAGAAGTCAATTGGCAAGGACTCCGCTTGTTGATCTTGAGCGAGTTGAGGTTTTAAGAGGCCCTCAGCCAACTTTGTTTGGTAAGAATGCTATTGGTGGAGCTGTTAGTGTGACCTCAGCGAAACCAACTGAGGAGTTTGAAGGTAAATTTTCTACATCTCATGAATCTGAACATGGTGAAGATCAATCACTTTTAGTCTTATCCGGAGCTCTATCTGACAACCTTCTTGGAAGGTTAACTGTTTCTACAAGAGAAATGGATGGATGGATTACAAATACAAACATGAAAAGACTTGAGCCACAAAGAGATGAAACATACATCAGAGGTCAGCTTGCCTGGACATCTGGTGATGTTGATTACAACCTTAAAGTTGAGACTGCTGATTTTGACTCTGTAGGCTATGCCATGGAAGCTATTGCTCCGCAAGATGGTTATGGACTAGTGTTTGCAGGACCCATTGCAGTTGAAACTAATGAGGACTGGGTTAGATCAAGTGGCGAAACTTTTAGCCAAAATACCATGGATAATTTTGTCCTAACTGCTAATTATCCAATGGATGGTGGAGGAACTCTTACTTCAATTACGGCTCATGTCGAATATGATTCATATGAGGTTCTAGATGTGGACTACGTGGGTCTTGAGATATTAGATGGTACAAATCAAACGGAAAAGTATGATCAATGGTCTCAAGAAATTCGTTACACCTCACCTGGTGGAGAAGATGTTGACTATATCGTAGGGGCATACTTCCAAACTGCTGATGTTGATGTCACAGATTACGTTCCATTGGGCTCTTTTCTTGCTCTAGCAGGACCTCCAATTTCATCATTGGTTGGAACAAATTGGGACAGACTATATGCACAATCCTCAGATATGTATTCTGTTTTTGGGCAAGCAGATATTAACCTTGAAGGTAATTGGAGATTAACATTGGGTGCTAGATACTCTAGTGAAGATAAAGACGGCAGTAGAGACCTAACCCTAGATGGAACTGGTACAGTGCTTGATGGTTCGCCAATGTTACCCGCTTTATGGGCAGCAGTTCTTAATGTTGGTCCTCACAGCATAGCCAGCAGCAGAAGTGAAAACTCATTTGATCCAATGGTTCGATTAAGTTATGACTTAAGTGATAACTCTCAAATGTATGTTTCATACACTGAGGGCTCTAAAGCTGGAGGTTTTGATATTCGAGGTAATTCAATTCCAGGAACTCCATTTGTGGCAAGCTACGGAGGATGGGAGTTTGAAGAAGAAAATGCGACTAATATTGAATGGGGCTATAAGATGAAATCAGATAGGGCTTCATTTGATTTCACCTATTTCACAACTGAATATGATGACCTGCAAACCAGTGTATTTGATGGCGTATTAGGTTTTAAAGTTGGTAATGCATCCGCTGCAGAATTAGATGGCTTTGAAATGCAAGGTAGGTATCTTATTACTGACAACTTAGAATTCTATGCCTCTATGGCCAGCCTAGACTATAAATTTACTGATTGGAAAAATAGTCAGTGCGCATATGGCGAAGCTGCTACTAATGGTATTTATTGTGACAGATCTGGTGCCAGCGTTATTCTGGCTCCTGAAGATACAGCGAATGCTGGATTTGCATACGATGCTGTTTTATCTAATAGCTGGGTATTTGATGCTAATTTAAATGTTGATTATTCTTCAGAGTACTTCATCACTACTAACCTTGATAAAAATATCAAAGAAAGTGGCTACTCAAAAGTTGGTTTGGTGCTTGGCTTAACAAGTGCAGATGGCAAATGGAGAGTGTCCTTGATTGGTGATAACCTGACTGACGAACGAATTAAAGTTGTTGGTGGAACCATTCCACTTGCAAGAACATTTGTTAGACTAGCTTCAGGTGGAGCTCTTGATGGAATAGCCTACGATGCAATCTATGCTAGACCAAAAAACATTGCTATTAAGTTAGATTACAATTTTTAATCTATTTAATAAATAATACAAAAGCCTCACTTTATAGTGGGGCTTTTTTATATCCTCTCAATTAAAATAGCTGTTCCAGCTCCAGCCGCACCACTAGTTGCAACAATTCCGATTGAAAGATCTTGTCTTTCAAGCTCATCAACCAATGTCGACATCATTATTGAGCCGGTGGCTCCCATGGGATGACCAAGCGCAATGCAGCCACCATTAACATTTAATTTATCATCATCAATTTTTAATTCTTGCTGACAATGAATCATTGTCGATGCGAAAGCTTCATGTATTTCAAATAAATCCACATCTGAAACTTTTAAATTATTTTGTGAAAGTATTTTTTGCGTAGCTAAGATGCAACCTGACAAAACCAATAAAGGGTCATCATTTACTGTAGCAACAGAAATAATTTTTGCTCTAGCTCTGTGTCCATTTTCCTGAATTTTTTTATTTGAAAGTAACGTCATAGATGCAGCATCTGCCATTGCCGGAGAGTTGCCGGCTGTATGCACATGAGAGATCTCTTTTAAGTTACGAAAAAGATCTAATTGAGCGTGGTCGACTCCCTTCTCTCCTAGCCTCTTAAAACTGGGCTCTAATAAAGCCAAGCTTTCTAGGGTTGTATCAGGCCTAATGCATTCATCCTCAACACAGTGAATTAATTTATTCTTAGATGTAACTGGAATTATTGACTTAAAGTAATTATTTTTTTGAGCATTTAATGCATGTTGCTGAGATTTTAGTGCTTGCTTGTCTACATCATCTCTTGAAATATTAAAAAGACTGGCAATCAGATCAGCTCCACTGCCCATTAAAAAAATTTTTGCTCTTTCAGCTATCTCAATATCATTCCAAATTGCTGCTTCATCAGAAAGCATGGGTACCCTGGACATCATTTCTACTCCACCTGCAATAACATTATTTGCCTGCTGAGATTGAACCTTCAAACAAGCTAAATTTATTGCATCCAAGCTTGAGGAACAAAACCTATTTATAGTTAGACCAGAAATTGAATCTGGATACCCAGAAAATAAAGAAGAAGCTTTTGCAATATTACCAGCTTGCTCCCCAAATTGAGTGACACAACCCAATATCACTTCATCGATAGATTTTAAATTGAAGAAATTTTTAGACTCAATATCCTTATACAAAAAATCTAATAATTCATATGGATTGAGCTTATTAAGTCCACCTTTTTGATTTGCTCGAGCTCTAGGCGTTCTTATTGAATCAACAATATAAATAGGATTCATAAATTTATGATTTTAAATCGCTTTTTTGAGCCCAGGTTGCATGGGTGCCGGAACAAATTTGATGTGGTAGAGGAATATCGCAAACTGGCCCCTGTTCAATATTCTTAGCATCAAACAACAAGCACGATGAGCTCTTTTCTCTGACATCATTACTAATAGTTACTAAATATCCATCATCTTCATCAATTCCATTTGTTTTAGGTGCAAAGCTAACTTCACTAATAAAAATATGTTCTGGAAAAATGTATTTAGTTAAAGATTTTTTTTGATGATCGTGTTTGGTGATCCCATCAAAAGTAAAATGTCCCTTAGTTGGAACCATACTGTAAGTGTATCTGTGCTCCAAACCTGCAATGTGCTGATTTATGACACCAAACTCAATTGTTTCATTACAAATATCTTCTTCAGTTGTCGCTCCAGTTTTTAGATTAAATTTCCATCTATGCAGTCTTGGTTTTAGCAGCGAAAAATCTAAAAAAGCCATCATACGCTCAAGTCCTGGTGGCGCATCGACATAATTTTCTGGCCAAGGATGTTCTTGAAAGTATCCCTCCAGAATTAATTCGTCACCTATTTCATAAGCATTGTTCCAATGAAGAACATAGGTTGGATCGGCTTCAAACCATTTAATGTCTTCTGGATTGCCATATCTTGGAATAACCGCAAATCTTGAAGGCAAGTCATGTAATCTTGTGGCATGAATTCCTTTTTTGAGCATCTCTTGATCCCAAAAAAGAGGAAGATCATTAATGATTGAATAGTTTTTGCTAAAGGCCATATCATGAGGAAGTCTTGGTCCTGGAAGTTCAATTGGAACAAAATGTTTTAAGTTTTGATTTTTATCCACAACGCCATAATTTAAATAAGGAGATTGCTTTGAATAATTAAAAAAAAGTAACTCGCCAGTTGAAATATCGACTTTTGGATGTGCTGATACGCCGCCAACTGGAACCCATGATGCTTTTTGCTCAGTATCAAGTGAATAGGGATTTAGTTGATATCCTTCCCCACATTGATAAAAGGTTGTTAGAGGTTCGCCAGCATGAACTATGATATCCGTCGAAGATGAATCCTTGATACCGCCTTGAGCTCCCCAGCCTGGTAATTTTGATGAGCCTGTTCTTTCCATCAAGCCAGCCCACATAGACTTGCCCATTTCTTGCTCGACCAAAAAGCCTTCAGTCTTTACAAATTTATTAACATAGTTAACTTTTCCATTATCAAAGTTAATTGAATGAATCATTGCATCTCCATCAAAAGGATGAAAACGTCCAATAGGCTCATGCACTTGATTTTCAGTATTTCTATAGTAAGCACCCTCTATGTCCTTAGGAATATCGCCAAGTGCTTTTAAATCATCAGCCTCGTATTCATCATAATTTGGTATCCATGCATCCTTTAAATATGGATGATCATGAGTTTTTATTGATGATTTAATGGTATTTGTTTTTTTAATTTCCATTCTCTACCCCCGAAGAAACTCAGATTCAAGTTTTTCTACTATAGATTCTACGCTTTCTATATTTTTAATTAAACCAACGCCCTGTCCGGCTGACCAAATATCTTTCCAAGCTTTAATTTTGTCCTGGGAGGCTGAAACATTAAAACCCTCTGTATTTGAGTCCAAGTTATCTGGATCTAAATTATTTTTAATAATGCTATCTTTTAAATAATAAGCTTGGGCGCCAGTGAATAGATTCGTCATTCTCAAATCATCATATGTTGAATTAATGATCATAGATTTATATTCATCAACTGCGTTGCTTTCTTGAGCTGAAATGAACCTTGTACCCATGTAACATAGATCTGCACTTAATAATTGAGCTGCTTTAATATGTTGCCCAGTAGAAATTGAGCCTGCTAAAACGATTAGACCATCAAAAAACTCTCTCACATAAGCACTAAATGAAAATGGGGAAAGGTGCCCAGTGTGGCCTCCCGCTCCATGGCAAATAAGAGCCATGCCATCAACAGCCATCTCTGCACAACGACGTGCAAAATTAATATTATTAACATCTGCAATTACCTTGCCTCCATATCCGTGCACAGCCTCTATCACTCTTTCAGGACTGCCTAAAGCAGTGATTACAATTTTTGGTTGGAACTTTTTAATTAAGTCCAATTCCTCTGAAAACCTATCATAGGTCTTGTGGGTGATCATGTTAAATGCCCAAGGATTTGAAGTAGCGTTATTGATTTGATGCATCCAATCTTCAAGCTCCTCAGCAGTTCTTGCATTTGGTCCTGGGAAAGAGCCAATCAATCCTGCATTGCTGCTGGCGATTACTAAATCTGGCCCAGAAACCAAGAACATCGGAGCAACGATTACAGGCAATCGTAATTGATCAATTAACTTATCATTTTGCATAGGATCTAATAAAAATCTAAATTTAAGTTTATTACAAGTTTTGTATTATTACTCACTCGAGTTTTTCTTTTGAATGTTAGAGAATCATGCATATAATTAATGAATGCAAGAACGCGTCTACATCCTAGGGGGCTATCAATCTGACTTTGCTCAGAACTGGCACAGAAATGAACTTGACCTTTTAGATGTATTCGAGAATACAATTACGCAAGGATTATCCTCTGTTGAATTAGAGCCAAAAGATATTGATGTAGCCCATGTTGGAAATTTCACTGCTGAGTTATTTTGCAATCAAGGCCATTTAGGCGGCTTTTTTGTTTCCTCGCACCCTGATTTTTTTGGACTGCCCTCTTCACGACATGAGGCCGCATGTGCTTCTGGCAGTATTGCAACTTTGGCTGCTTGTGCTGAAATTGAATCGGGTAGATATGAGGTAGCTGCAGTCTTAGGCATTGAGCAAATGAGGAATGTTCCAGGAGAGCAGGCAGCACAAAATATTGGGGGCCCTGCAATGCGATCAGGTTTTGAATGCCAGGGCGTACAATACCCTTGGCCACATATGTTTAGTGAGCTGACAAATGAATATGATAAAAGATATGGCATAAATGAAGATCATCTTTCAAAAATATCAGAGATAAATTTTGGTAATGCTAAAAAAAATCCAAATTCACAAACGCGAGGATGGACTTTTGAATTGGATACTTTTACAAGATCAGATCATGCTAATCCTGTAATTGAGGGTAGGACCAGAAAGATGGATTGCGGTCAAGTAACCGATGGCGCCGCTATAATTTTCTTAGCGAGTGAAAAAAAAGCTAGAGAATATGCAAAAGCAAAATCAATAGAAATTGAGTCCATTCCTTATATCAAAGGCTGGGGTCATCAAACAGGCCCTATAACGTATCAAGAAAAAATCGATTTTAGTAAGAATAAAGACTACATTTTTCCACATGTAAAAAAAGCGATCGATGATGCATTTGCAAGAGCTGGGATGCAAGGTGTAGCTGATATAGATGGTATTGAGACTCATGATTGCTTTACATCAACTGAATATATGGCAATTGATCATTTTGGCATTACAAAACCTGGAGAGAGCTGGAAAGCAATTGAATCAGGCGAAATTGAGATTGGCGGCAGAATTCCGATCAATGCAAGTGGTGGACTTATTGGCTTAGGACATCCGGTAGGCGCAACGGGTGTGAGAATGCTGCTTGATTGCTACAAACAATGCACAGATCATGCGGGTGAGTACCAAATTGAAAATGCAAAAAATATATCAACTTTAAATATTGGTGGAAGCGCTACAACAGTTGTTAGCTTTGTTGTTGGAACTATCTAGTTAAATAAATCTTTTAGCTCTCGTCTTAAAACTTTACCAACAGGGTTTTTTGGTAAAGCATCAATCAGTCTTAAATCCTCTGGCATTTTGTACTTTGCAATCTGTTGGTCTTTTAGAAACTCTATTATTTCGTCTAAAGATATAGTCTCACCTTCTGCAACCACAGCTACAACTCCAACTTTTTCTCCTAAAATATTATCATCATAGCCAGTTACAGCAACTTCCAACATTTTAGGATGAGCGCTAAGCAGATTATCTAACTCCTCTGGAGAAATATTCATCCCACCTCGAATAATGAGATCTTTGCATCTACCGCAAAATTTATAAAATCTCATTTGGGTATCTTCTGGTGAAATTTCAAATAAATCACCAGTCTTAAAAAAGCCTTCTTCATCAAATACCTCGGCATTAGCTTCTGGGGCATTCCAGTACCCGTCAAAAACTGTGGCGCCTGAAATGAGCAATTCTCCTGGCTGGCCAGGCTCTATTATTTCAGCATTAGTTTCAACACTGACCAATTTTGTTCTTACTAATTTTGATACTGGGTTACTCCAGTCAAACCCTTCTACTCCAAAACGAGGAAAATATTTTGCACGCAAAAGAGGATCTTCAATCTCATTGCGAGCGCTAAGAAGTGTTGCACCTTCATTTGAGCCAAAAATATTTTGAACGGTTAAGTTATATTTATTTTGAAATGTCTCAACCATCCATTCTGATAATGGGGCGCCACCACACCCAATGCATCTTAAACTACTTAAATCTTGCTGATCTAGGATAGCTGGATTATTTAGTAGCATGTTCATAATGGCAGGTGGAGCTATGGTGTATTTAACATCCTCGCTCGAAATTTGATTCAGAAAAACATTTAAATCAAAAGGATGATGTTGGACAAGTTTGCCCTTGCATAACAACCAATTAAATAAAAAACCTCCAATGCTCGCCATGTTTATCATCGGAAAAGGATTCAGCAATGTGTCACCCTTCTCGGTTTCAGAAACAAATGCTGCAGCTTTAGCCATTGGCAACCAAAGATTATGGCTACGCGGAACACCCTTTGGGGTTCCAGTAGTACCAGAGGTCCAGCAGATAGTAAAAATATCATTTGCAGTGATTGGGTTATCTGAAACATGCGATTGTTGAGATTCGTAATATTCATCAGCAGGATTGTAATCATGCAAGTTAATGAAATTCTCAATTTCACCCAATGCAAACTTAACTTCTCCATTGTTGAATATTGAAGAAAATTGTTCAGCATGAGCATTACTGTTAAAGGTTTCTATGCTAATAAAAGCCTTAGGTTGAGTCTCAGCTATAATGCTAGTAATTTCGTATGCACCATATTGCATTGGAATGGGCGAACAAATAATTCCAAGTTTTGATAAGGCTAGATAAACCATCGGTAGCTCGACAACATTTGGCAATTGAATAATGGCAATGTCATCTTTTCTTAAGCCTTGCTCAAAAAAAATAGCTGCATATCTTTCAACAGTTTTATCAATGTCATCAAAGGATAATCTCTTAGGAATATCTCCTGTAATGTCCTCACGATTTTCAGGATCAACAAGGGCTTCTTGGTTCTTACAAGAAGTTAAAGCGTCTTGAAATAGTGAATATAGTGTATCTTCTCCCCACCATCCTTTTTGGGTAAAAATCTCAATCCTATTTTTCTCTGTTGCTATCATATGTCTATTATTTAACTATTTAATGTTTCATTTTAACTTACTACAATAAATATTAAGGTGCCAGAATTTTAACTTTTCAGTAAAAAAAATATTTCATTCTATATTCCTTTGGTATGATTAATTTATGAAAGATACGCAATCTAAACTTACAAAAAGTTTGCACTGGACAACCATTGCAAGTGAAAAATTACTTTTAGCTATTATTGGAATAGCTACCTGCATTGCATCTGCTTTGTATATTTTTGACATGGTCTTAGCACAGGAAATTACCCTACCAGATTTATTTATGCTTTTTATATATGCAGAAATTATTGGAATGGTGGGAGCTTTTTATAGCACTAATAGAATTCCTGTAACTCTTCCAATCATTATTGCAATTACAGCTTTATGCAGATTGATTGTGATGCAGAGCAAAGAAATGGATGCTTTGATTGTTCTAGGTGAAGCTGCCGCCATACTAATATTATCTATTGCTGCAGTAATTATGAGTTTTAAAGATAAAGTTAGCTTAGAAAAAATAAAAGAATTTAGGGATTCGGCTTCTTCACAGTAAGCCTGGCCAAGAGCACAGCAATCTTGATCTTTTTAAAGTTTCGCAATTAATTAATGCAGGCCTTCACCTTTAATCAGCGAGTTAAGAATCTATATAAATCTTATTTTTCAACGTATGAAAATATCAGTATTTCATTAGATGAAGACCAGATAAAAATTTATTTAATTGATGATCAAAATCTAGATTCAGCTTCTTTGGAATTAATTAAATTTGAACAATACCATCAAATAACTTTTTGGGATGGCTATTCTCAGTCTGAGGTCATCGAAACATTCAATGAAAAGGAATCTGCAAAAACATTAAAACGTTTTATGAAAAAACTTCTTAAAATTCTTAATCGTTAAATGAAAAATTTAATAAAAAAAACATTTCGAAAATTATTGAAAGAAAGCCCAAGCAAGCTGTCAACTAAGGCTTTGGATCGAGCTAGCAAAATGGAAAAACCCAGGGCGGGAACTCCTCACGATTGGGAGGACTATGAAAAATATCTAAAAGAGTTTGAAAAAAATGCTGGGGATTAGGTTAATTAGAAATCAAGCTAATTTCTTTAATTGCCAGATCTACTGCAAAGTCCCTTCCGTATCCTGCAATACTTAAATCTCTAATATTTTTTGCCTTCATGGGTGCGGCTGAGAAACCAGAACTTCTCTTCAAATCTTTGAAAAATATTTCATATTCTTGCCAATCATTATTTACATCAAATGCTTGGCTGAAATATGACCATGGGGGAATTTTTAAACCCTTGAGAGTTACATGAATTTCATAAGTTTCATTATTGCCTTTGGCTTTGAACTTGATGCCTTTGAAATCATTGCTATTAATATTAATTCTATTGGAAAGTCTGACAAAGCCGCCATTATTATCAGTTGAAACATTGCCACTCATATAAAACACCCCATCAGAGTGTCTGATAGCTAAATTAGATACCCCACCCATAACCTGATCAGTCACCCCTTGCCAAGCTTGAGGCTCATCTAAGGGCAATGCATGAGTGTTCATTGAAAATAATATTAAAAGAATTAAAGCTGGTTTCATACTCATCACCTAAAAAATAATTAAGTAGCTACTAGCTTAATTGATCTGCGCATAATTTACAGAGGACCTTCAAAGTTTATTCCTACTCTTTTAAGCCTTGCAATTAACGATTCACCTAAGCCAGAGGCGCTTGTAAGAATGCCGCCATATTCGCTTCCGCCAGGCAGCGTATCCTGATCTTCAATTAAACATAGTGCGCATTCAGAAACTAATTTTGAAGTAACTTTATATCCTGGATCTCCTTTTCCATTCATATTAAAAACTGATTTAGTGCCATCATCTGCTTCAACAATAAATTTGCAATCAAACCATCCGTTCTCTTGAACACTCTCAGAAGGCCCCTCTCCTGGCTTTGGCAAGAAAGGCTTTACCAATCTCTTCAATGGAGATAAAAGTACTAAAACTGAGAGTCCAGTTAAGACAAGTGATTTTGCAGCACTCCACCAACTCTTGTGAAAGGCATGCTCTTGATAAGTAAAATCAGAGCCATAAGACTCCTGCCTTAATGCAAGCAATGCCTCCGTTCTTCTAACGACTCTAGTGTTTGCAGTGGCCATGATAAAAGGCCCAGACCATGCATTAATTTGAGATTTTTTTGCAATGCCTACTCTGTCACTGCTCAGTTGCATTTGCTTATCAGAGTAAGAATCTTCTGGATTGAGTAAAAATGGATTTGTGAGATCGTCACCAAGATCTAATTCTCCCATAGAGAACATTGTCTCAAGAGTTCCTCCTGATGCACCTCCCTCATAAGAATGAAATGATTCAATTCTTTTAATTGGTTTACCAACGGCTTGAGCTGAAAAAAATGCTCCTAAATCAGATGGTATGGAATCAAATCCACATGAAGGAATAATTCTGATGCCTTTCGCTGATGCCTCAACATGATGCTTATCTATTAAGCCCTTAACCCAAAAGTTTTCACCAGTAATATCTACATAATGAGCATGATTCTTGACACAAGATGCTACCAATTTAGATCCATATTTATGAAAAGGTCCAGTTGTAGACAAAATCACCCTTGCTCTTGAAGTTAAGTTATCTAGAGCACTTTCATCATCTGAATCAGCTAATAAAATTTCTACTTTTGCTTGATGGTGCTCAGCAACCTTTTGCAGCTTTATTAAGTTTCTTCCAGCCATTGCCCAGGTGACTGTTGTATTTAATGATTGGAAATATTTAACACAAAGTTTTCCAGTAAATCCGGTGGCCCCATAAATGATAATGTCTATATCTTTTTCCATAATAAAAAATTGTTGAGTTATTTATTACCTGATAATAAAGTGAATAAGGTTTGGAGTAAATTATGAAAATACTTGCAATAGGCGGTTGTGGCAGCATGGGTCGTTATGCCATGAGATCCGTACAAAACTATAGCGCTATTGAAGAAATCATCATCGCCGATATAAATAAGGAAACTGCCAAGGTTTTTGCGAACAGTTTAAATCACAAAGTTTCTGCCATTCAGCTTGATGTCAATGACGCCAATGCACTAAATCAAGCCATGGAAGATATTGATATTGTTGTAAATACTTGCGGTCCTTATTTCAAGTTTGGAGCTCCAATACTTGCAGCCGCAATATCCTCAGGATGCAACTACATAGATATTTGCGATGATTGGGAGCCTACAATAGATATGATGAAGCTTGATGCTAAGGCAAGATCAGCTGGTGTCACTGCCACTATTGGCTTAGGTGCAAGCCCTGGACTAACTAATTTGATGGCGCTCATTGCTATAGGTGAATTGGATGAAGTAACTACAGTTTATACAGGCTGGGATATTGGTGGAACCTCACTAGATGAAAATGCAATGCAACAATCTGAAAATGCTGCCATGATGCATGGCATTGAGCAGATGACGGGGCAAGTCAAAATATTTCAAAACGGTGCTTTTAAAATGGTCAAGCCTCTCCAGAAAATCAATGTCAACTATCCTGGATTAACAAATTTTAATGGAAATATATTTGGCCATCCTGAGGCGGTAACTTTCCCAAATTATTTTCCTACTCTTAAAGATTCAATCAACCTCGCTCATGGAGGTCATGCTAACTTCTTAATTCTTAAATCTATAATGAGTTTAGTGAACTTGGGATTACTCAGCAAAGAAAAAGCGGCTAATTTATTTTCTTTGCTAGAAAGCAAGCAATCCTCTCAAAACAGACATAAAGGAAGTGATTACCCTCCAGTCATGTATGGTTTTGCTTATGGCACAAAAAATGGAATACCAGCAAGTGTGGGGGTTTGTATACCAAGTAATTCAGAGGACTCCGATCTGAACGAACAAATTAAAAATATAGGTATGGGAGAGATTACAGGAATTCCATTGGCTTGTGGCATTAAGATGCTTGCAGAGGGTCGCATGAATCAAGCTGGAGTATTGGCGCCTGAAGCAGGTCATATTGAACCTCAAAGATTTATAACTGATGTTTTTGAAGAAATATCTATTGTTTTAGGTCTGCCTAAGGACAGCCTGAATGATTCCATCCAAATCACCCGCTCTTGGTAATTCTTGCATAAACCTATCTATGTTCTAAATAATCTTTGAAAGCAAGCTTGTCTGCCTTAGTATCTTTTCGTAATGCATTAAAAAGTTTTTGATTATGATCTGGCATTAAACCATCAGCCATTCTTTTAATTTGCTGATAGAACCATGCCATGGCTCCAAAGGCATTGATTACTTGAATCAAAGTAATTGGACTGGATGGAGAAAAAATCCACGGACCTAAAGACAAAGTTTTCTCAAAAGCAGGTAAAACTTCCAGCTTTCCATTGATCATCTTCTTGATGCAATGAGGATCAGCGCATAATGGACGTCCCACCCCAACAATCTGACAGATATTGCTTTGCAAGGCTTTCTCAATACCATCTTTTGATCTAAAACCGCCTGTGACCATAAGAGGTAAAGAAACAGCCTCCCTAATATTTTTTGCATATTCAAGAAAGTAAGCCTCTCTAGCTATGGTGCTCTCTCTTCTAATTTCACTGCGATCGGGATTAATGCTAATTTGATCAGCGCCAATCAATTTAGGTTGCTCATAGGTTCCGCCAGAAATTTCTAATAGATCTAATCCAGCTTCCTCTAAGATTTTAGCAACCTGAATACTTTCATGCTCTGTAAATCCACCTTTTTGAAAGTCAGCAGAGTTTAATTTCATTGAAATTGGAAAATCTTCACCAACCTCTGCTCTGCATTTTTTAATAATCTCTAAATGAATTCTTGATCTATTTTCTAGACTTCCACCCCAAGCATCATTTCTAAGATTGATATCTGGAGATAGGAACTCTGATAATAAGTAACCATGGGCTGAATGAAATTGAACTCCTGTAAAACCTGTTTCACGAGCAATTTTGGCAGTGAAAACATACCGATCAATCACATCTAAAATTTCTTCCTCACTCATAGGCTTAGGAATGCCATAATTGCGCCCTGGAATTTTTAATCCAACGTCTGAGGGCGCCATGGGTGAAGCATTAATTTCACCAGGAGTTTGTCTGCCAGCATGAGAGATTTGCATCCAAAGCTGTGTATTATCTTTGGTGCCAGCTTCGGACCAGTCACGCAAGACATCTAGGTGATCTTTATAATTATCTGAATCTATCACTACGTTTGCCGGGCCTTCTAAATTCTTTTGATCAACCATCACATTGCCAGTGAGCAAAATGCCAATATCCCCCTCAGCCCATGTACGATATAGATTGACATGACCTTGATGGGCTAAATTATTTCCTTTTGCAATTCGCTCAGTCATTGCAGCTTTGCATATTCTATTTTTAATTACCTGGCCGCATGGCAAAGTAAACGAATCATTGATAATTTTTGACATATATATAAATCCTTTTAGAAAAATACTATACAACTTAGAGAGTACTGTAGGTCAAGCATTAGTCCAACTTAAAGTAAAAATTTGTTAGGATTAATATTAAAAAAATAGGACACAGCATGAAAGACAAATTAAATTTCTATATCAATGGTAAATGGGTGGAATCCAAATCAAAGGAAAAAATAGAAATTATCAACCCAGCAAATGAAGAGCTCATAGGACATGTTACTGCTGGAACAAAAGATGATATTGATCATGCTGTTACATCTGCATCTTCAGCTTTTCAAACATATCAATATTCTTCAAAGGAAGATCGGATTGAGATCTTAAACAATATTATTACTGAATATGAAAATAGATATGATGACTTAGTTCAAACTATCACAGAAGAAATGGGAGCTCCGATTTGGCTCTCGGAAAAAGCTCAAGCATCTACTGGAATCAAAAACTTGCATGAAACTTTAGATGCACTCAAGGACTATGAATTTGAAAAAAAAGAAGGTGATTACACATTAATTAGAGAACCTATAGGCGTAATAGGAATGATCACCCCATGGAACTGGCCGATGAATCAAATCACTACTAAAGCATCAGCCGCCCTTGCTGCAGGATGTTCAATGGTATTAAAACCGAGTGAGATTTCTCCATACTGCGCATTACTTCTTGCAGAAATATTTGATAAAGCTGGGGTGCCAGCAGGTGTGTTTAATGTGGTGAATGGGTATGGTCCTATTGTAGGAGCTGCCTTATCAGACCATCCGGATGTTGCCATGATGTCTTTTACAGGATCAACTGAAGCTGGAATTGCAGTAGCGCAAGCATCTGCTGTGTCGGTTAAAAGAGTGCATCAAGAGCTTGGAGGTAAATCTTCAAATATAATTTTGGACGATGTTGCAAATTTAGAAAAATCTGTCAAAGGCGGCGCTGGGCACTGCTTCTTAAACTCAGGACAGTCATGTAATGCGCCAACAAAAATGTTGGTTTCAGAAAAAAATTATGAGCAAGCAGTTGAGGTCGCTGCTCAAACTGCAAATAGTACAACTGTTGGTGATCCTCAAGGAGAATTTAGAATTGGCCCTATTGCGAACAAACCTCAGTATGAAAAGATACTGAGAATGATCAAAATTGGTATTGAGGAAGGTGCCACTTTGGTTGCCGGTGGCATTGAGAGGCCTGAGGGTTATGAAAAAGGCTTTTATGTAAAACCAACTGTGTTTGCAAATGTGACCAATGATATGACCATTGCAAGAGAAGAAATTTTTGGTCCAGTTCTATCAATCCTTAAATATGATTCAGAAGAACAAGCAATCGAGATGGCTAATGATACCGAATATGGGTTAGCCGGATACGTTCAGGGTGAACCCGAGCATGCTAACAAAGTTGCAAGAAAAATTAGAGCAGGACAAGTCATTATCAATGGCGGTGCGAGAGGAACAGGAGCACCTTTTGGGGGTTACAAATCTTCTGGTAATGGCAGAGAACATGGTCTTCATGGTCTAGAAGAGTGCCTAGAAACTAAAGCGGTGATTATGCCGTGAGCTTAAAGTTCTTCAATCTAATTCTTGGTATCATAGGGCAATGAATATTAAATTTTTTAGCCAAATATTTTTTGTATTTTCAATTACATTGAGCGCCTTTGAACTTCAAGGTCAGGAAATTGATAATCAGTTTTCACTATTAGTTCATAAAACTCCAACTTGTGGGTGCTGCAAGAAATGGGTCAAGCATCTTGAAAGTAATGGTTTTAATCCAGCCACAAAAGACCATCAAAGCCTGGTGGAGATCAAAGAGAAATTTAATATTAAGCCAGAATATAGATCATGTCATACCGCGGTATCTGAAGATGGCTATATTTTTGAGGGGCATGTCCCAAGCAAATATATTGCTCAATTTCTCTCTGAGAAAAATACTAATGCCATTGGATTGTCAGTACCTGGTATGCCTATAGGATCCCCTGGTATGGAAGTCGGAGATCGATTTATGCCATACAAAGTTTTAATCCTCTTTAAGGATGGAACAAGCGAAGTCTACGCTGAAATAAACCAAAAATAATCTTGCTATTAGGAATGGTGGGCCCGGGAGGACTCGAACCTCCGACCAATGGATTATGAGTCCACTGCTCTAACCAACTGAGCTACAGGCCCAAAAACATATATGTTTTAGAGCGAGTCATTATATAAGAATAAATCACTTAGGGAAGCATTAGTAATGTTTCAAGTTTTATCATGAGTTATTATTCATAAATGATTAACTTAAATGGGATGAAAGCTTTTGCAGAAGGCGGAAACAGAAAATGTTATATCAATCCTAACAACCCCAAAAGATGCCTCAAAGTTCTTCATGAAGATCTCTTAGAAAATCTACAAAAAAATTCACCATGGTATAAACGCTTAGGAAACAATGATGATCTTGATGATAATTTACGCGAAAGAAAAGCCTATAATCAAAAAGCTATTAGGTCTCCTATAGATTCCTCTATTTGGGATCATTTAGCTAAGTGGCATGGAATGGTTGAAACAACCCTTGGGCCTGCTTCAGAGACTGAACTCATTATAGATGAAGGTGAAATTTCTGAAACTTTAGAAACTTATCTTTTTAGAGAAGGATTAACGCCAGAGATCAAAAAAGCATTAAGCACCTTTGAGACTTGGCTTAGGACTCACCTTGTACTGACAAAAAATATCATTCCACATAACATTGTCATTAAAAAAGATAATGGGTTACTAATTCTAAAAATTGTTGATGGACTGGGCAGTAAATCATTTATACCGCTTCCAGAATATAGCAAGTTTTTTGCAAAAATTTATGTAGAGAGGCGCATCAAGTTGATGTGGAGTAGAATCAACTGGGATCTAACCGGGCGAGTTGGAGATTGGAAATAAGGGATCTTACTCGTCTAAAAAATTCTTTAAGTGACTAGAGCGACTAGGATGTCTTAGCTTTCGCAAAGCCTTCGCTTCTATTTGACGAATCCTTTCCCTTGTAACATCAAATTGCTTTCCAACTTCTTCCAAGGTGTGATCTGTGTTCATGCCAATACCAAATCTCATTCTCAGAACTTTAGCCTCTCTTGCTGTAAGCGATGACAGGACATCATCGGTTGCAAAATGAAGGCTGCCTTCTGTAGCATTCTTCAATGGAGAATGAATGACTGTATCTTCTATAAAATCACCTAGGTTTGAATCCTCATCATCTCCAATGGGTGTCTCCATAGAAATGGGCTCTTTTGCAATTTTGAGAACTTTTCTTACTTTGTCCTCTGGCATGTCTAACTCTTTACTGAGCTCCTCTGGAGTAGGCTCTCTTCCCATATCTTGCATCATCTGTCGCGATACACGATTTAACTTATTGATTGTTTCAATCATATGCACAGGTATTCTTATGGTTCTTGCTTGGTCAGCGATAGATCGAGTGATTGCCTGTCTAATCCACCAGGTAGCGTAAGTAGAAAACTTATAACCTCTTCTGTATTCAAATTTATCAACAGCTTTCATCAGGCCAATATTGCCCTCTTGGATTAAATCTAGAAACTGTAAGCCTCTGTTTGTATATTTTTTAGCAATTGAAATTACAAGTCTGAGGTTGGCCTCAACCATATCTTTCTTAGCGCGCCTCATTTTAGTCTCGCCCATAGACATTGCACGATTAATCTCTTTAATATCCTTCACACTTAAACCCACTCTTTCCTCTACTGCCTTGATGGCTTTTTGAGCAATAACAACATCAGGTTTGATGTGTTCAAGAGATTTTTTGGAGTATTTTTTATTGCTCATCAAAGAATCAACCCATTTCACTTTGGTGATGTTATCTTTGTACATAGCAATAAAGTCTTTGCGAGGAATTCTTGCAGATTTAACAAATAGGAACTGAATTCTTTTCTCATGCAAGCGTATTTCGGCCAAGTCACTGCGTGCAAAGAAAGCAAGATCTTCAAACATTTTTGGTGAAAATTTAAGGAACTGGAAAATTAATCCTAGTTTTGCAAATTCAGACTTAGCCTCTTTAGAATGTCTACCTTTTGATTCAACTACTTTATATGTCTTATTAAACTGACGCTTCAAATTGGTCATACGTCTTTGAACTTCAGCTAAATCAGGTCCATTATCTACCTCTTCATCGCTCTCTTCTAATTGCTTAGCCTTCTCACTGCCTGGTCCAGCGGAAGGAACCTCTTCCATTTCTTCTAAGAATCCAGTCAATAATTCACTTAGTTTTTTATCTTCGCTTTTAACTTGCTCATAAAAATCAATGATGTGCTCAACGATTCCTGGGTAATGAACGCTTGCATCAAGCAGGTCACGCATACCTTCCTCAATACGTTTGGCAATTTCAATCTCGCCTTCTCGAGTTAAGAGGTCTACCGTGCCCATTTCACGCATGTACATTCTAACTGGATCAGTTGTGCGCCCAGTTTCATTTTCAACCGCAGCTAGTGCTTCAGCAGCTTGCTCAAGGGCAATATCATCTTGGTCATCCGATGATTCAGATAGCATCAAAGTATCTGCATCAGGTGCAGTCTCATGAACCTGAAGACCTAAATCATTAATCATGCCAATGATCTCATCAACCTGATCGGGATCTGAAATATCTTCTGGGAGATGATCGTTTACGTCTGCATAAGTTAAATAGCCCTGCTCGCGACCCTTCTCAATTAACTCTGCAATCCTTGAACCTTGTTTTTTTAACTTATCCACTCAATGCCTCTTTCTAAATCGTTCACTATATGTGATGCCAAACTTGATTTTTTCAATCCTGTTTCGAACTTAATTTTTCTAACCAATTTCGATCATCGTCAGTGATTTCTTCCTTTTTTAAGATGATTTGTTGTAAATCTCTTCTTTCTGCTGGCGTTATCGATTGGACATTATACTTGTCTTTGAGTGTTTGCTCTCTATCTTTTTGATTTTTTAATAAAATATCCATGCAGTCACTTGCTAGCTTAAGTGCATTTTTTTCCGATAATTC
>CABXFE010000003.1 GCA_902511425.1 uncultured SAR86 cluster bacterium | reverse complement strand
GTGGTTCTATTGCGATGGCCAGAACCATGGATCCTCATTCTGCTACTGGTCAATTTTTTATAAATCATAAAGATAACGACTTTCTAAATCATACAGCTGAAACCTCTCAAGGCTGGGGCTATGCAGTTTTTGGCTCCGTCATTGATGGTATGGATGTGGTGGATCAAATAGCTCTGAGCACAACCTCTACTGTTGGCGGCTATGCTGATGCCCCTCTTGAACCAACAGTTATTAACTCAGTTACAGTGAGTGAATGAAGTTAGGGTTTATATCTGATCTTCATTTATCTGAGAATACGCCCTCTGTAACAGAGGGCTTTTTTGAATTTTTAAAAACTGCTGCCCGGGAATTATCTCATCTATATATATTGGGTGACCTGTTTGAGGCATGGGTTGGAGATGATGATAACTCTGAGCTAGCCACCGGTGTGATGCAAAAACTAAATCATGCCACTCGCAATGGATTAGAAATATTTTTTATTCATGGGAATAGAGATTTCTTATGTGGCCAAAAATTTGCTGAACAATCCAATCTAACTCTTCTTCCAGACCCATTCTTTTTAAACTTCTTTGATCAAAAAATTGCTCTCTCACATGGAGATGGTTTTTGCACCGAGGATCTTGAATACATGAGATTTAAAAAAGAAGTTAGATCACAAGAATGGCAACAAGAATTCTTGCAAAAACCCTTAAGCGATCGTCTTAATATTGCATCAAATATGCGTGATGCTAGTCAAAAAAATAATAGTAATAAAGATGTTTCGATTATGGATGTCACTCCTGCGTCTATTGAGAAATTTTTTGATGAACATCATATAGATTTACTTATTCATGGTCATACCCATAGACCAAATACTCATCAAGACGATACCGGCACTCGAATTGTGTTAGGTGACTGGCATAAAACTGGTTGGTGTCTAATGCTTGATGAAAAGCAACAAGAATTGAAAGAATTTACCCTTTAAAACTATTGTTTGTTGGCTAATTATACTGTATAAATATACAGTATTTTAAATCCCATGACTATTAATTATCTCGGTTCAATATCGGCAGATGATCTGCCTGCCACTTTTACAAAATTTTTTGTAGAACCAGTATCCGTAGGCTTTCCAAGTCCGGCCAATGATTACTTAGAGAGCCCCATTGATCTAAATCAATACCTTATTAAAAATGGTGCAGCTACTTTCTTGGTGAGAGTATCTGGAGATTCGATGCTAGATGCAAATATTGCAGATCAAGCCATCTTGGTGGTTGATCGAAGCCTTAAACCAAAGCATGGAAGCATTGTGGTTGCTTCTTTAGATGGTGACTTTGTATGCAAACGCTTGCACCTCAAACCTCGACTGTGTTTGCTACCAGAAAACCCTAAGTATCAACCCATCTACATTCAGCATGGTCAGGATCTCGATATTATGGGAACAGTAACCGCAGCTATTAATAAATTTGAATGAGGCTTTTAGCATTAGTTGATTGTGATAACTTTTATGCCTCATGCGAGAGAGTTTTTCGGCCAGATTTAAAGAAAACACCTATTGTTGTGCTGTCTAATAATGATGGATGTGTAATTGCCAGAAGCAAAGAAGCCAAAGCCATGGGAATAAAAATGGGCATTCCGTGGTTTCAAGTAAAAAAAGGATATCTAGCTCAAGGAGGCAAAGTATTTTCATCTAACTTTGCCCTGTACGGAGATTTATCTAAAAGAGTCATGAATATTCTTGATGGAATGGTAAAAAGAATTGAGATTTATAGTATTGATGAGGCATTTTTGGACTTGCAACATATACAAAACAAAGATCAAGCATATGAATTTGGTATTTATTGTCGCAATACGATACGGCAATGGGTTGGAATACCGGTGCGCATTGGAATTGCACCAACCAAAACTCTTACCAAGGTTGCAAGTCATATTGCAAAAAATACGAATGATGGCACAGGGGTCTGCTGCCTAAGCAAGCAAAAAAATATTTTTGATGCTCTTCAAACATTATCCATTAAAGAAATTTGGGGAGTTGGTCATAATCTCTCCAGACAACTGAATCAACTGGGCATATATTCAGCTTATGAATTAGCGCAAATGGATATTCGGTTTATCAGAAAAAAATTTAGCGTTGTGCTGGAACGCACAGTTAGAGAATTAAGAGGAGAGCCATGCATCCAAATAGACAATAATCCTGAGCCAAAGAAACAAATTGTTGTAAGTCGAAGTTTTAGAGGCAAAATTGAGAACTTAAGCGAACTTAAATCACTAATTAGTAATTTTGCAGTTCGCGCTGGAGAAAAACTGAGGCATGAAAAACAAAAATGCTCTCAAGTATCAGTATTTATTTCCACCAGTAGGTTTAATAAACAACTACAACATCGTGGATTTGATAGCTTTCAACTCCCTTGCCCAGTAGATGACACAAGAAGCATTTTAATGGGCGCAAATAAAGTATTAAATACTATCTTTAAAAAGGGTTATCCGTACGCAAAAGCAGGGATATTGCTAAGTCAATTTTCACATCCAGCTTTTATTCAAAAATCTCTTTTCGAAGCAACAGATCAACTGCACTTAAAACAAGATACAAATTTAATGCAAACAATAGATGGACTCAACAGCATCCACACGCAAATTTACTATGCATCACAATATTCTAAGGGGCTATCACCCATACAAAAAAAAATGGTATCACCTAAATACACAACGAACTGGTGGGAATTACCAACAACTAAGTAGAGAAATATCTTTCATAATGAGCTTCAGAAAGCTCTAAAAATTCTGAGTAAATCTGCTCTTTAAGCTCAGCAAGATTTATATTTACGTGACAAATAATTCCAAATTGTCGCAAGTCTAATTCTTGTGAGCCAGCAGCGCGGAGAAGATCAAAGATCCAAGTCATTGGATCTAAGGAATCATTAAAGTTTATTCCTTGGTCGTTTAGTCGAGTTGCCAAAAGCTCAGCATTCGAAACAGAGAATCTATCTTTTAAAACAGTTAGCTTAAAACTTTCAAGTCGAGAATTAACTAACTCCTTTTCTGAAACAGCATACTTGTTCCAATTAATAACCTCATGAACAAAACGCTTGCAGCCCTTGCATACATTATCACCATAAGTTGTTGAGCATATTCCGAGGCATGGTGTAGAGGCTTTGTTTTTCTTCATAAATTGGATAATACATTATTTAATACTAGGAAATACAAAGAAACACAGAATGGGCTTGGGGATTTGAAGATACCACAGTAAAATGACGACCCAGGGAGAAAATTATGCTTCAAGATTACAAAAAACATTGTGAAGAAAGGGAAAAACAATCAATACCACCTCTACCCCTTTCTGCCCAACAAACATCTGATCTGGTTGAGCTGCTAAAAGCAGAACACAAAGAATCAGAATTATTGTTAGAACTTTTAAGAGAAAGAGTGCCTGCAGGTGTTGATCAGGCAGCCTATGTAAAAGCTGGATTCTTGGCTGACATTACAACAGATGAAGCAAGCAGTCCATACATCTCCAAAAAAGAAGCTGTAATGATTCTGGGAACAATGCTTGGTGGCTACAACATTCAACCTTTGATAAAGTGTTTAGAAAGCGATGAATTAGGTGAAGAAGCAGCAACTGCTTTAAGTAAAACTTTATTAATATTTGATGCATTCAATGAAGTGCTAGCCCTTTCAGAGACAAATAAAAATGCAAAAACTGTTATTGATGCGTGGGCTGAGGGCTTGTGGTTTAAAGAAAAACAAGAAATTGCAGAACAAATAAAGCTAACGGTTTACAAAGTACCTGGCGAAATTAATACAGATGACTTGTCTCCAGCTACCGATGCTTGGTCTAGACCAGATATTCCATTGCATGCATTAGCAATGTTTAAGATGCCAAGAGAAGGTTTAGATAAACCTCTTGAAACAATTGAAGATTTAAAGAAAAAAGGTAATCCATTAGTTTTTGTTGGAGATGTAGTGGGAACTGGTTCATCGCGAAAATCTGCAACTAACTCTGTACTTTGGCATATGGGTGATGAAATCCCATGCATTCCTAATAAAAAAGAAGGTGGATTTTGTTTTGGTGGAAAGATTGCACCTATATTTTTTAACACATTAGAGGACTCTGGAGCATTTCCTGTTGAGTGCGATGTGTCTAAATTAAATATGGGGCAAGAAATCATATTTGAACCATTTAATGGAAAAATCTTAGATGCAGATAGCGGCGAAGTCTTGTCTACATTCGAGCTGAAGACACCTGTAATTCTTGATGAGGTGCGGGCAAATGGTCGTATACCATTAATTATTGGAAGACAATTAACTGACAAAACAAGAGAAGCTCTAGGCTTAGAACCGACTGATATCTTCACTAGGCCAGATGCAGAGGATTCTTCAGATCAAGGCTTTACGCTGGCTCAAAAAATGGTTGGTAAAGCATGTGGAGTAAAAGGAGTAAGGCCTGGAACATATTGTGAGCCAAGAATGACAACAGTGGGGTCACAGGATACAACTGGTCCAATGACTAGAGATGAATTAAAGGAGTTAGCCTGTTTAGGATTTTCAGCAGATCTGGTGATGCAATCTTTTTGTCACACAGCAGCTTATCCAAAACCAGTAGACATAGACACCCAGCACACATTACCTGATTTTATTATGAATCGAGGTGGGGTATCTTTAAAGCCAGGTGATGGCATTATTCATTCCTGGTTAAATAGAATGTTGCTCCCAGATGGCGTAGGAACTGGTGGAGACAGTCATACCCGATTTCCATTAGGTATAAGTTTTCCAGCGGGCTCGGGACTAGTTGCTTTTGCTGCAGCCTTGGGTGTAATGCCGCTGGATATGCCTGAATCAGTTCTTGTAAGATTTAAGGGAGAAATGCAGCCTGGTATTACCTTAAGAGACTTGGTAAATGCTATACCGTATGCAGCAATTCAAAAAGGTCTTTTAACCGTGGCAAAAGAAGGTAAGAAAAATATATTTTCTGGTCGTTGTCTTGAGATAGAGGGCTTACCAGACTTAAAGGTAGAGCAAGCTTTTGAATTGTCTGATGCTTCTGCTGAAAGATCTGCTTCAGGATGCACAGTTCGGCTCAATAAAGAACCAATAATAGAGTACTTAAAATCAAATATTGTGATGCTTAGATGGATGATTGGAAGTGGTTATGGTGATGCGAAAACTTTGGAGAGGAGAGCTCAAGCAATGGAAGAATGGATCGCAAACCCTGAATTGCTGGAACCAGATGAGGATGCTGAATATGCAGAAATAATTGAAATCAATCTCAATGATATTACTGAGCCTCTCCTTGCATGTCCAAATGACCCTGATGACATTAAACCTTTATCAGCTGTCGCAGAAACAAGCATTGATGAAGTCTTTATTGGGTCTTGTATGACAAATATTGGTCATTTTAGGGCTGCTGGACATCTGTTAAAAAAATACAATGGAACAAAAGCAAGATTATGGGTAGTTCCTCCAACTAAGATGGATGAAAAACAATTAATGGAAGAAGGTATCTATAATGTTTTTGGAACATCTGGTGCAAGAACAGAATTGCCAGGTTGCTCTCTTTGCATGGGCAATCAAGCTAGAGTGCTTGCTAACTCAACTGTAGTTTCTACTTCAACAAGAAATTTTCCTAATAGACTGGGTGATGGAGCCGATGTATTTCTGGCTTCTGCAGAGCTTGCTGCAATTTCCTCTGTATTAGGAAAACTTCCGTCACCAGAAGAATATTTAAAATATATGGAAGAGATCAATCCACTGGCTGATGATATATATCGCTATTTAAACTTTAACGAAATAGAGCAATATGTTGAAAGCGCAGATGCTGCTGAAATTCCTGCGGTGAATATTGTAAGAGCCTAGCTGGATTTTTCTCTAGCGACTTTTTGGTTATCACCCCGTGATGACTCAAGGTCTTCTAGGTAATCTGAGCTAATTGATGTTGGATAGATGCCATCAAAAATAGACATCTCAAATTTTTGAATGCTTGGATTCCCCTCTTGCGCAGAGGCAATCAAGTCATCTAAATCTTGATAAATAAGCCAATCTGCACCAATCTCTTTTGCAACTTCTTCATCAGTTCTGCCAGAGGCAATTAGCTCATTTGTTGCAGCCATGTCAATTCCGTAAAGATTTTGAAACTTAACTGGAGGAGCTGCAGATGAGAAGTAAACTTTATTTGCACCCGCCTCTTTAGCCATTTCAATAATTCTTTTGCTAGTAGTACCTCTAACAATAGAGTCATCAACTAACAAAACATTTTTTCCCTTAAACTCAAGATCCAATATATTTAATTTACGTCTAACTGATTTTTTCCTCTCTTCTTGATTTGGCATGATGAAAGTTCTGCCAACATACCTGTTTTTAACAAAGCCTTGTCTGTATGGAAGTTTCAATGCTGCTGCAAGCTGCAAGGCAGCTGTTGTAGAGCTATCAGGTATTGGAATCACCACATCAATATCGTGCTCAGGATTTAGTTTAAGAATTTTTTTTGCCAGCCTCTGCCCCATTCTCATTCTTGCTTTGTAAACAGAGATCTCATCCAAAGTCGAATCAGGTCTTGCTAAATAAACATATTCAAAAATACAAGGAGTTGGTTCTGCAATATCAGAGCACTGATCACTATGAAGGTTTCCCTCAGTGTCTATATACACAGCCTCACCAGGATATACATCTCTCAATGTTTTGAAACCTAAAGCAGAAAAAGATGCATTCTCAGAGGCAACTATATATTCTTTTTTTGATGGGCCATCTTTTACTCCAATAACTAATGGACGAATACCACGCGGATCTCTGAAGGCTAACAACCCAAAGCCAGTGATCAAAGCAACAACTGCATAGGCTCCTTGGCATCTAATATGAGTTTTTTTAACTGCTTTGAAAAAATGCTTTTTTGATGGAAGAATTGCTCTTTGTTTTCCAAGTTCATGAGCAAAAATATTAAGAAGAACTTCCGAGTCTGAATCTGTATTAAGATGGCGCATTTCAGCATGAAAGAGTTCGCGCGCAAGAACTTTTGAATTTGTTAAATTTCCATTATGAGCAAGACTGATGCCATAGGGAGAATTAACATACATTGGTTGAGCAAACTCTTTACCTGCGCCACCTGCAGTTGGATATCGAACATGGCCAATTCCATAATTGCCAAGCAATTTATTCATATGTCGTTGCTGAAAAGTATCTCGAACATATCCCATCGACTTTCGACTGTTTAATCTACCAGTCTCATCGCAAACAACCATTCCAGCAGCGTCTTGACCTCTGTGCTGAAGCATTAATAGAGAATCATAGATTGAACTGGCTACATGGGTTTCAGAATATATGCCAACAATTCCACACATTATGTTGTCTCGTAAATTGTGCTGATATCAGACTTTAGCATAACTGAATTTTTATCAGAGATCATATTTTTAAAAAACTTTTCAGCCATAGGCGCATATTTGTTTAAATAAGAAAAGCTTTTAGAGTCAGTAATAAATGAGGATTGCTTAAATTCAGATGGTAAAACTAAATAGATTACTATAATAAGAAGTATGCCTCTAAGAAATCCAAATAAGACACCTAATAGCCTATCTAAACCCCCCATGCCTGACCAGTGAACCAGGCCTCGCAGTAATTTGATAAACAAACCGCCTAAAAAAATGATGCCAACAAAGACAGAGATGATTGTAAGAATCCTTCTGATCTCAGGACTTTCAATGTAATCAATAAAATACGGATCTAAATATACGTTAAAAAACATTGCTGCTGCAAAGGCAACGATCCACAATAGTAGAGATAAAGTTTCTTGAACAAAGCCTCGAAAAAAAGCAATCAAGCCAGAAAGCGCAATTATCCCAATTACAAGATAGTCAAAATGAGCAAGGCCTAAGGACTCCAAGCCATAACCTCGCCGACTTCTATGCCGGCAATTTGATTAAGTTTTTTTTGATTATCTTGAATATCGTTTTTACTTGCAAAAGGGCCTACTAAAACATTAGTAAGGTTTTGATTTGATTTATTTTTCTCAGTAAATGCTGGAAAACCTGCATCGTTATATGCTTTGACCACATCAGAAATGGTATCTAGGGACCCAAAAGCACCAATCTTATAAACATATAAATTGAAATCAATCGTATTTACTTTTTCCTTTGCAGAGGGAAGTGTATCTTTCGTATCAATCTCAAGAAAATTACTTTCAACCTCTTTGTATTCTATTTTTTGCAACTGATCTTGATTGATCAAAGGCTCAGGAAGTTTGGGGATATTGATACTGATATTTCTTTGATACTTGGGTTGAGGTGATAGAGCAAAAACTAAAATCCATATCATCACAGTTACGGCAATAAAAATTCCAAGCAAGCGATTCATGTTCATTGTGCTGGATATAGCTTTGATAAAATACTTGAGACCTTTGCTCTCAAATCTTTTCTATGAACTATCATGTCAATTGCACCATGCTCTAAGAGAAATTCTGATTTTTGAAAATCTTCAGGAAGGTCTACCCTAACGGTCTGCTCAATAACTCTTCTTCCTGCAAATCCAACCAGTGCTTTTGGCTCAGCTATATTTATATCTCCAAGCATGGCTATGCTAGCTGATACTCCTCCATAGATAGGATCAATCATTACTGAGATATATGGCAATTTTGCTTCCTTAAGTTTTTCCAAAGCAGCTGAAGTTTTTGCCATCTGCATCAATGAAACCATAGACTCTTGCATCCTGGCCCCTCCGCTAGTAGAAAAACATATCAATGGAGCTTTGCACTCTATTGCAGCATCAACTCCTTGAACAAATTTAGTTCCAACTGCCCCACCCATAGAGCCACCCATGTATCGAAACTCAAAAGCTGCAACTACAATTTCAGCACCTTCAAGCTTACCCTTACCAATAACAATTGCCTCTTCCTCACCGGTATTTGATACAGCTTCTTTAATTCGTTGGCTATAAGATTTTGTATCTTTAAATTTAAGGACATCTTTGGTAGTAATCTTGGTCGCAATCTCATCAAAGGTTCCGCCATCAAAAAAAATTGCCATTCTCGTTCTGGCACCAATACGGAGATGATGATCGCACTTTGGGCAAACAAAAAGAGATTTTTCTAGCTCTGGTTGATATAAGATGGCTTCGCACGCTGGGCAATTATTCCATAGTCCGTCTGGAACCTTGCTCTTAGATGACTCTGAGTCTCGATTTGAACCAATAGATGGAATTAATCTTGTAAGCCAATTCATTGATTTATTGCTTCAGATATTTCATGAAGATAATTATATATTTTTTTAAATTTTTTTTGGTCAGATTCCTCGTGGATCATTTCAACCAAACTAGACCCAATAACAATGCCATCAGATATTTTACTTAAATTATAGGCATCATCAGGCGTCTTGATACCAAAGCCTGCGAAAATTGGTAATGAGGTTTTTGATTTAATAAAATTTATTTTTTCCTCTGCTTCGTCAATGTTCAAATGAGATGATCCCGTGACACCCCTAAGAGTCACATAGTAGATAAAACCAGAGCTACTACTGCATATTTGAGAGATTCTATCCTCACTAGTTGTTGGTGCTATTAAGGATATTGAAGCAAGATTTTTATTTTTAATCCCCATTTCATCAAGCTCACACTCGCCTGGAATGTCAACAATTAAAACAGCATCGGAACCAGAAATATGAGCATCTTTTAAAGCCAGTGAATTAGCTAAAAAAGTATTCATGTAGCCCATCAGAATAATTGGTGTTTCGGTATTTTTTTCTCTAAATTTTTCTACAAGTTTAAAAATATCATTTAGGGATGTATTATTTTTTAATGCTCTGTCATGGGCGGCCTGAATAATTGGGCCCTCTGCAATAGGATCTGTAAACGGGACTCCTACCTCAAGAATATCTACTCCCGCATCAACAAATTCATGCATCAGCTCAAGAGTTGAATCTAGGTCAGGATCTCCAGCAACCAAATAAGCAACAAGAGCTTTTTTAGAAGCTTTTTTTAATGAAAAAACCTTATCATCTAATCTAGTCAAGGGATATTCCATCCATAGTAGCGACAGTATTAATATCTTTGTCTCCCCTTCCGGAAACATTAATTACAAGATGCTGATCAGATTTATAGTTTTTTGCAATATGCTCCAATGCAGCAAATGCATGGGCAGTTTCTAGAGCGGGCATAATTCCCTCGAGTTTTGTTACCAAATGAAATGAACTTAAAACCTCTTTATCATCAACAGCAATGTACTGCGCCCTTCCAGAATCTTTTAAATTTGAGTGCTCTGGACCAACTCCTGGATAATCCAATCCAGCTGAAATAGAGTGAGTATCTATTACTTGTCCATTTTTATCTTGCATAAGATAGCTTTTTGCACCATGCAATATACCCGGCTCTCCATCGTTTAAAGGAGCAGCATGTTTACCAGTTGATAAACCGCTACCAGCAGCTTCAACGCCTATCAAAGCAACATTTTTTTCTTCCAGGAATGGGTAAAAAATTCCCATTGCGTTTGATCCACCCCCAACACAAGCAACAATAGCATCAGGAAATTGCATAAATTGCTCCATGGACTGCTTTCTTAATTCTCTTCCAACAATGGCATTAAAATCTCTTACAATCATTGGATATGGATGGGGTCCTGTAACACTTCCAATAATATAATAGGTATCTTCTATATTTGTTACCCAATCTCTCATAGCTTCATTCAATGCATCTTTAAGCGTTGCAGTTCCAGAGTCTACAGCGTGAACTTTTGCTCCAAGCAACTTGATCCTATAAACGTTTAAAGACTGCCTTTCTACGTCTGCAGCTCCCATATAAATATGGCATTCAAGCCCCAATCTTGCAGCTACTGTTGCAGTTGCTACTCCGTGTTGGCCAGCACCTGTTTCAGCAATAATTCTTTTCTTACCCATTGCCTTCGCAAGCAATATCTGTCCAACAGTATTATTTATTTTGTGAGCGCCTGTATGATTTAAATCCTCTCTTTTAAGCCATATTTGAGGACCGGAATAATGATCAGTTAACCTTTTAGCAAAATATAATGGAGACGGCCTTCCTACAAACTGAACAAGGTCTTGATCAATTTCTTCAATAAATTTTGGGTTATCTTTTAATTTTGAATATGTTTCATCCAGCTCCTTCAAAGCATGCATTAGAGTTTCAGGGACAAATTTGCCTCCATACTCGCCAAAAAAACCATCAGAGTTTGGTAAATTAGTTAAATTATCCATTATTAATATTTTTTATTATTTCATCCATTAAAGCTTTATCTTTAAGTGCGACTGATGATTCTACCCCAGAGTTAACATCAATACACCAAGGATCCACTGATACTGCTTCTTTGATATTCTTGGGATTAATTCCACCAGCGAGAACAAATTTTCTTTGTACTGAAATTTTTTCAAGCAAACCCCAGTCAAAAACTTTACCAGTTCCACCGTAAGCATCTTGTGAAAATGTTTCTAACAATATTGCATCTGCAGAGGGGAAATCGTTAATAGCCTCAAGAGATTGCGAATCTTTCACTCTAATTGTTTTCCAGAATAATTGATCAAATTGTCTGCAAAAACTGTCTTCTTCATCACCGTGAAACTGCAAGATTGCATTTTCAAAATTGGAGGTAATTTTTTTTACCTCATCAACCGATGGATTTACAAAAACAAAAACTGGCGTCGTGCTCAGAAAGTCAAAACTTTCTAAAGAAGCTAAAAAATTATTTGAGATATTTCTAGGACTTTCATTTACCATGATAAACCCAACAAAATCCAAACCTGCCTCGCAAGCATGTTGCAATATATATATGTCATTTATCCCACAAATCTTTAACTTCATTTGCCAGAACCGATTAAAAAACTTAAAGGGTTAGCAACATCTTTCTGTAATGATAAATTTATCTTTTTGTATTGAGCGCCAGTAAAAAAAAGGCCTTGGGCTTGAGCTGTCTTGCCTGCAATTTTTCTGTCCTTAGCATTTAAAATAGTTTTCATATTTTTTTTAGAACCTTTAGATATATCTAGCAATGTGCCAACAATTATTCTAACCATATTATACAAGTATGCATTTGCACACAGGCTAATAATTATAAAGTCATCCTTTTGATTTATATCTATACTGTGAAGCGTGCGAACTGGATTTTTTGCAGTGCATTTTGAGCCTCTGAATGAACTAAAATTATGTTGTCCAACCAAAGTAGAAGCCTCAGCTCTCATGATTTCTATATCAATTTCATTTTTCTCCCAATAAACATAGTCTCTTAGAAAAATTGGTTGAGTCTTGCCAGTGTAAATAACATAAGCATAGGATCTATTGATAGCATCAAACCTAGAATGAAAATCTTCTGGAGCTTTTTGAATGGAAGATACAGAAATATCATTTGGTAAAAGAGAATTAAGGCCTTTGAGCCATTGGCTTTTTTCTCTATGGCTCTCGGATGAAAAATCAAAAATCTGTTGAGTTGCATGCACCCCAGCATCAGTCCTCCCTGCATAGTTAATTCGTTCTTCGAGGAGCCCAATTGACGAAATGGCTAATTCAAGGTGATCTTGGATGGAGGAAGCATTCTTTTGAGATTGAAATCCAGAATAACTAGAGCCATCGTACTGACAAATACCAACAAATCTCACAACTTATTTATTTTCTTTTAAGAGCAATTGAGCATCAGAAATAATTGAATCATTTGTAGAATTGGCAATGAGTTTTTCTAAAATTTTTCTCGCATTATCCCAATCACCCATTGCGATGTATGTTCTTACTAAGTCTAATTCTTGAGTTTCGATATCATTAGATATACTTAAATTTGTTTGAAAGGTATTATTCTCATCCTGCAAATCTTCTTCGACCGCCGCTCTAGTGAATACAGGCTTCTTGCTTGATCTAATAAACATATAAGCTATTACAAAACCTAACAATAAAGATAGAACACCAACCCAAAATAGATCTTTAAGTTCAAAAGCTTGAGAATTTTTTTGGTTGGTCGATTTTAAAGAAAGGTCAGCCTCTGATTGAAATTCAATAATTGATGTATTTTTTGAAACTATTTCCGATGCATTTAATTTAGAGTTATCTATCCTCTTCATCGGAGCGGGTTTTGATTGAGTGGTCGGACTATTAATTTGATCTTTATTGGTTACTGAATTATTAAAAGTTTCTTTGGGAGCAGTTAATTTTAAAATTGGTTTTATAGAAGACCCTCGTGCCTGGATATTTCTTGAGTTTATGAAAGCAATTGATTCTTTTGCAGCAAAATCTGAAGTAGATGCAACCAATTCTTGCGATGGAAGAGCAAGATCAACATCTCCCCTTACCCTATTAATATCCTCATCAATAAAGGCATTTGGATTCTCAAGATAAAAACCCCACATAACTTGATAAATTGAAGCATCATAATTTTGACTTACTGATTTGGAGACGCTCCATATAGTCTCTACTTCAGCGCTAGGTATTACCTTGGGTTCTTCAAGGCTTACATTTTTATTATTATCAGGCCTTTTAAGAGAGAATGTATTAGAGTCATCAGTTTCAGAATCTTCATAATCAACCTCTTCGGAAAGTATTTTTGCTATGTCATATCGTTGCGGCTCCCCATAAATCTTCTTTGCCGGTAACTTAAAAGAAATTTGTGATTTTGCTTTTCGAGTAATGTCATTTTGTGGGAGAAATATAAATATATCTTTTTTTAATTCTTTTCTAATATTTAACCTAAAAGAAATATAGTCTTCTGAGTAATCTCCAGGTATAGCTAAGGTGAGGCGTTTGTATTCTTGCAGGTTCTCAAAAATTTTATAATCAAAATTAAAATCAGATAGTTCGCTGTCTGATTTGAAATCAGTGATAAAAATATCATCCTCCTTAAGATTGTTGGTAGAGCTGATCTTTATCTGAACTAAATATAATCCCTCTGAATTAATCTCTACATTAGGACTGCCTACTATTGTTATTGCAAAAAGACTTGGGCTGATAAGAGCAAAGAAAAGAAAAAGTTTTTTCATCTCAAAATGTTAGTACTAACAAGTTCTTCACAAATCTGAACTGCATTCAAGGCAGCCCCTTTGCCATAAACATTATCAGCAACTATCCACATCGAAATCCATGACTCACCATCAAGATTTTGTGAACGAATTCTTCCAACATAAACATCCTCAGTATCAGATGCATTTTCAACAGGCGTTGGATACAAACCTGCCTGAGGATCATCAAGTACTTTTACACCAGGTGAGTTTTCTAAAATTTCAATAATTCCTTCTCGAGATATTTCTTTTGACACCCTAAAGAATACTGCCTCAGAATGTCCATTAATCACTGGTACTCTAACGCAGGTTGCCTGAATCGCAATATTTGGATCAAGAATTTTATGAGTCTCCCAAGTTAACTTCATTTCTTCTTTTGTAAAATTATTCTCCAAAAAAATATCGCATTGCGGAATGACATTGAAGGCTATTTGTTTTGGGTAAACACTTGATTGGCTTGCGGAATCACTAGAATACGTTTGATTATGGAGCTCCTCTAACGCAGCTTTTCCAGTTCCTGATACTGCTTGATATGTAGCGATGTTTAAGAACTTAATTTCTGCTTTGTCATGAATTGGTTTTAAAGCCATGAGCAGTTGTGCAGTCGAACAATTCGGGTTAGCTATAAGAGAGGGCTTTGAAAGGTTATTGAGAACCTCTCCATTAATTTCTGGAATAACCAAAGGAACGTCATCCTGGTATCTAAAATTAGAAGATAGATCAATAACAAAACATCCTTCAGTAACAAACTTTCTTGCGTATTTCTCTGCAATACTTGATCCAGCAGAAAATATTATAAATTGTCCTTTTTCTGCACTAAATTCTTTAAGTGATGAAACGCGATATTCCTTATTTTTAAATTTAATCGAAGAGCCAACGGTTGAATTGCCAAGAGGAATAAATTTATCTACAGGAAATTCTCTTTTTTCTAGCAATTGAATAATTTTTGTTCCAACAACACCAGATGCGCCGACCAAAGCAAGAGAAACTCCTTTATTCATGTTGATCCTCTAGGATACGAATTATAGATGGAGCAACTTCTTCTGTTTTCATGAATTCGTTTGAAGTGGAAAGATCTTTAGTTCTATAGCCTTTGCTTATAAAAGTTTTTATTGCTGATTCAATCCTTCTAGCAAGATCAACTCTCTCAAGTGAGTATTCAAAAGCCATGGCAAGAGAGGCAATCATAGCAATTGGATTAGCAATGCCCAAACCAGCAATATCTGGTGCACTGCCATGACATGGTTCATACATGCCTTGAGAGGAGCTATTTAAAGATGCGGAAGGAAGCATTCCAATTGAACCGCTTAATGTAGCTGCAATATCAGAAAGCATGTCTCCAAAAAGATTTCCTGAAACAATCACATCATATTGATTTGGATTAAGCACCAACTGCATAGCAGTATTATCAGCAAGCTGATGTGAGAGCTCAACCTCAGGATACTCAGCACTCATTTCGGTGACCACACCTCTCCAAAATTTTGAAACTTCTAAAACATTAGCTTTTTCAACAGAGCATAACTTTTTGCCCCTATTCATTGCAGCCTCAAAAGCAACCTTAGCAATTCTTCGAATTTCATCTTCGTTATAGATCATTGTGTTAAAGCCATATTTAGGAGTTTCATTTTCAACAATTCCTCTAGGCTCTCCAAAATAAACTCCGCCAGTTAACTCCCTTACTATAAGAATATCTAAATTTTCAATAATATGATTTTTCAGTGGAGATGCAGATGCAAGCTCGTTAAATAAAAAAGCAGGTCTTAAATTAGCAAACAAACCAAGAGATTTGCGTAACCCAAGCAAAGCTTGTTCTGGTCGGTCGTCCCAACCAAGACTATCCCATTGGGGTCCACCAACAGCACCGAATAAAATAGCATCTGAATTTTTTGCCATATCCAATGTTTCTTCAGTCAAAGGTTTTCCAAATTCATCGAAAGATGAACCACCAACTTTTCTTTCAGAAAGCTGAAAATCTAAATTTTGTTCATCGATAAGGTACTGCAGAACTTCACTCATAGAAGAAGTTACCTCTTGACCGATCCCATCTCCTGGAAGAATTAATATTTTTTTTGCCATTCTTATACTCAATTACTGTAATCAAAAAGCCAGGGTCTCTGGGTTCTTCTTGTTTGCTCAAAAGCTTTAATATGATTTTTATGCTTCAGCGTAATGTCTACGTCATCTAAATTATTAACAATGCGATCAAGCAAACTTTCCTTTACATCAAATGAATAAGAAGATTCACCATCAAACTTAATATTTTTTTTCATCAAATCAATTTCAAAATTGGTTGGTGATGAGCTGCAAATTTCAAAAAGATGATTAATTTTATCTTTGGACAATATAATTGGTAGAACTGAGTTCTTAAAACAGTTGTTGTAAAAAATATCTCCGAATGAGCTTGCTATAACTGCCTTGAAACCAAAATCTCTTAGGGCCCATACAGCATGTTCTCTGCTTGAACCACAGCCAAAATTATCTCTAGTTAAGAGAATCTCAGAGTTGGTATAAGGTTCTTTATTTAAAATGAATTCATGATTTTTAGATCTTTCATCTGAAACCATATCCAATCTACCTTCATCTAGATATCTCCAACCATCAAATAGAAAGTCTCCAAAGCCAAATTTTTTAATAGATTTTAGATACTCAGTTGGAATAATCTGATCAGTATCAATATTATCTCTATCAAAAGTTGCTACGATGCCTGTGATAATTGGATTAGTCATGATAGTGGATCAATTATTTTGCCGTTTATCGCTGTTAATGCTGCCATTAGTGGGCTCATTAGATGGGTTCTGCCAAGATTACCTTGTCTACCTTCAAAGTTTCTATTCGAAGTTGATGCACAACGTTCATAGGGTTGAAGCTGATCGGGGTTCATACCTAAACACATTGAGCAACCTGGATCACGCCACAAAAAACCTGCATTAATAAAAATTTTGTCTAAGCCCTCTGCTTCTGCTTGAGCTTTTACCATGCCTGAGCCAGGTACGACAATAGCTTCGGTAATATCTTCTGAAACTTGCTTACCATTTATAACGGAGGCAGCATCTCGAAGGTCTTCAATTCTTGAATTAGTGCAAGAGCCAATAAAAACCCTATCGAAACGTAAATCTTGAAGAGTTTTTGAATCATCGAGACCCATATAAGTTTTTGCAAGTAATAAATTTTCATGACTTGCCTCATCAACATCCTCTTGAGTAGGAATATTGGCATCAAAATCTATAGTCATTTCAGGTGAAGTGCCCCAAGTAATCTGAGGTTTTATCTCAGAAACATCGATGTTAATTGTTTTATCAAAATTTGCATCTAGATCTGATTTTAATGTCATCCAATATTCACTAGCTTGATTAAACATTGAATCAGATAGATTGGAATGATGTTTAACATAATCAAGCGTAGTTGAATCGACCTCAATAAGACCAACCTTTGCGCCGGCCTCAATGGCCATATTGCAAATTGTCATTCTGGATTCCATTGATAAAGATGATATATATGAGCCTGAAAACTCTATAGCATGGCCTGTGCCTCCAGCAGTTCCGATTAATTTAATTAAATGTAAAACAATGTCTTTAGAAGTAACTCCTCTTTGAGGGACGCCATTAAAATTAACTTGCATGTTTTTTAGTTTAGTAATTTTCAAACACTGAGTTGCTAGAACGTGCTCAACCTCAGAAGTTCCTATTCCCATGGCCAAACATCCAAATGCTCCATGAGTTGAAGTGTGAGAGTCACCGCACACAATTGTCATACCTGGCAATGTATATCCTAACTCTGGACCCATTACATGAACAATACCCTGTTTGTTTGAAGTTATGTCAAATTGATGGATGCCAAAGCTGTTGCAGTTTTTATCCAGTTCAACTACCTGAATTTTAGCTACCTCATCTTTGATTGACGCTGCATCAAATTCGTTACCTCTATCAGTAGGAACATTATGGTCAGGAGTTGCAATGTTTGCATCCAATCGCCATGGTTTTAAGTTTTTATGTCTTAGACCTTCAAAAGCTTGAGGTGAAGTCACCTCATGGAGGTAATGTCTATCAATATAAATGAGTGACTCATTAGTATCGTCAGTCTGGACTAGATGCTCATTCCAGAGCTTGTCATATAAAGTAAGAGGCATACTATTTTTTGAATGGCGAAGCTTGATCAATCATTCCGCACTGAGCTTCATTTCTTAATAAATGATCCATGACAACTAAATTGACCATCGCTTCTGCTATGGGAACAGCTCTAATTCCAACGCAGGGATCATGCCTACCAGTTACTTCAACCTCGACTTCTTCTCCGTCCGCATTAATTGTCTGACCTTTTGATTTGATGCTAGATGTTGGCTTAATAATAAATTCAAGCTCTATCAAGTCGCCATTTGTAATTCCGCCCAAGATACCCCCAGCGTTATTTGATTTAAAGCCAGCGTTTGTCATTTCATCTCGGACCTCAGAACCTTTTAAATCAAGCATGTTGTGAGTATTTCCAATGCTGACAGATTTCACAGCATTGATACTCATAATAGCTTTCGCTAAATCTGCATCAAACTTGTCAAAAACAGGCTCCCCAAGGCCTATCGGGCAATTTGTTACTCTCACACCAAGTTTTGCTCCCACTGAATTACCCTCTTCAATTAGCTCAGCAAACATAATATCTAAATCTTCCAGTTTGAACTCGTCTGCAAAAAAATACTTGTTTGACTTAGCATTTGATACATTTATGTTATCTGCTGAGATAGAGCCTATTTGACTAACATAGCCATCGACATGAATTCCTTTTGAGTTAAGATATTTTTTAGCTATTGCACCAGCTGCAACTCTCATTGCAGTTTCCCTTGCGCTTGATCGACCTCCACCTCTGTAGTCACGATGACCATATTTAGCTTGATAGGTAATATCAGCATGATTAGGACGGAAAACATCTTTAATGTTTGAATAATCTTTTGATCTTTGATCTTGATTAAAAATAATTAAACTTATTGGGGTTCCAAGGGTCTTGCCCTCAAATACTCCTGACAAAATCTCTACAACATCATCTTCTTTTCTTTGTGTAGTTACATCTGACTGACCAGGTTTTCTACGGTTAAGTTCAGATTGAATATCATCAGTTGAAATTTCTAATTGGGGCGGACAACCATCAATAATGCACCCGAGCGCCTTCCCATGGCTTTCTCCATAAGTTGTAACTCGAAATAATTTTCCAAATGTATTGCCTGACATAGGCAGAATTATAGACTAAAAAGCTAATTAGAGCCTATCTAAGGCTCGACAATCCCCCATCAATACAAATTGTTTGGCCGGTAATCCAATCCTCTTTAGCAGAAAAAAGGTTATATATAACCTTGGCAATCTTTTCAGGATCTCCAATGGCATTCAGTGGATGCCTTTCTTCAGAAGATTGTAATTTTTTTTCATTATTAAGAAGGTGATCAGCCATTGGAGTATTGGTTAAGGATGGAGCGACACAATTTACAGCTACTCTTGGTGCAAGTTCAGAGGCGAGACTTCTAGCAAAGCCTTCGAGTGCCGCTTTTGATGCTGCAATGGAAGAATGAAATGTCATTCCACTATTGGCAGCTACAGAGGAAATGAATACAACCGAAGCTCCATCGCCTTTTTTAAGATTGGGTAAAACTTTTTTGATGATATTGAAAGCGCCCTCAACATTGATTCTAAAATCATCTCTGAAATCGGAAATATCCATTCTTTGAATTGATTTAAGTGAGATAGAGCCCGGGCAATAAAGTAATGCATCAATAGAGTCTGGCAAAGTATCTAGCCCAGATAGATCTTCATTTGGATCTAAATGAATAAAATTCTTAAGAGGTATATCAATTGTCGATCTAGAGGTTGCAAAAACGCTATCGCCCTCTGAATTGGCAAGTTTAATTACCTCCTGACCAATTAAAGAATTACCACCTACTACCAAGATATTTTTTTGCATGATTAAGAAATATTTTTATCAGAAACTATTACAATATATTTGTGATGATAAAAAAAATTTCAAGTGCTTGTTTACTCTTTGCTATCCTAAGCCTAGTTCTGAGTTCTTGCTCAATGCTTGAAAAGAGCTCAACTTTTGAAATTGGTAATCAATATGATGTCTCTATTCATAGAGATTTTTGGGGGGTTCCATATATCAAAGGTCAAACAGATCAAGATGTTGCATACGGCATAGGTCTGGTTCATGCAGAAGATGCATATGAGGATCTTGTAGAATTGATGCCATTATATCGAGGTCAAAATGCCATTTACAATGGCCTTGGTAGCATTGAGACTGACTACCTTGTTAGATTATTAAAAGTTCATTCAAATGTAAGAAACATTGGGAAGAAACAACTTTCTCAAAATATTCTTGCCATGGCTCAAGCATATGCGGATGGTGTAAACGCATATGCAAATAAACATCCCGATAAGGTGAGTCCTTCCCTTCATCCAATAACTCAAGAAGATGTTCTTGCTGGATCGTATATTCAGCATCTTTTTTTTGCAGGCTTAGATAGAGACTTATCTCAGATGGCTGCAGAGGATAAAACATCAATTCCAACTGGGTCAAATGCAATAGCTATTAACTCAATAAAAGCAGATTCAAATGCTGCGTACCTTCTGATTAATTCACATCAACCTTTATCTGGTCCAGTTGGTTGGTATGAATTAAATATAGAAAGTAAATCAGGATGGCATGGACATGGCGGTAACTTTCCTGGATCTTTTTTAATAAATGTTGGCTTTAACAAAGATATTGGCTGGGGCGCTACTGTAAATCGCCCCGATGTGATGGATATATTTGAACTTACAATTAATCCAGAGAATTCAAATCAATATCTGCTGGATGATAGATGGGAATCTTTTGAGATTGAAGAGGATTATTTAGCATTTAAGCTTTTTGGTTTTTTGAAATTACGTACAAAGCAAGAATTTAGATACTCAAAGTTTGGTCCTGTTTTGGAAATGAAGGGAAGGTATTTTGCTCTGAGACATATAAATCAGAACTCTTTTAATGAGATAGAGGGGTGGTATGAAATTAGTAACTCAACCGACGTGTATGAATTTGAAAAACAACTCGCAAAAAGAAAAATTCCTAGTTTTAACTTTGTAACAATGGATTCTAAAAGGAATATTGGATATTTTTATAATGGTAGAATTCCTGTCAGAGCCGACGCTTTAAAAGCAAGGCAAGTTCTAAGAAGTTCAAGCTCTAATGATATTTGGGATGGTAGTAAACTAGTTCGTGATCTGCCTAAGTTTATCAATCCCTCCAATGGGTGGATTCAAAGCACTAATCAAAATCCATATTCTGTTATGGGAAATCATTCCCTAGCAATGAAATCGATGAAAAAAAACGTTCATTTTGAACAGAGACTAACAAATAGGTCCTATGTAGCGAATGAACTTCTTTCTTCAAATGAAAGCATTGATTTGGACCGATTTATTGAAATCAAATTTGATAACTCATACTCAAAAAATTCAAGGCAATATAAATATCTGGAATCAGTTGCTAAAAATGACAGAAATCTTGAGCTGATATTGCAAAATTGGAATAGAAAAACCGATCTTAATAATACCGAAGCTGCCTTGGGAATGTGCTTGATGGCACAAGAGTGGATTTCAGAAATGAATAGTAAACCTACCCCCTCATACAAATCAGCAAAACAAGAATGCGATAGCCTTTTTCAGAAAATTCAAAGAAACTATTCTGATCGATGGGGCTTAGTTAATACTATTTCTAGAGGCTCAAGAACCTTTCCAATTCAAGGCTCGGTTGACACCTTGAGAGCTGTTTATGGAACACCTGATGCAAAAACCAAGAGTTTAAATATGTCTGGAGGTGATGGTTTGTTCTTTATTATTGCTGAAGACGACAACGGTAAAACAATTTACGGCATGCATAATTATGGATCATCTAGAAATGAGTCTTCTGTCCATTATTCTGACCAAACATTCTTATTTAGCCAGGAAGCGCTTAGGTTTATTCCAACGAGCCTTTAAAAAGAATTCTGTTCTACTGTAAATAACTCTTGAAAATCTAGGACACTCATAGACTCAAGCGCATCTTGATCAAGGCACTTAGATAAAATAGCGGTAACTTTTTCATTTTCAAAAATTTTACCGAGATTATTCTCAAATTTCTTTTCTAAAACAGGAATTCCTTCCTCCCTTCGACGCTTGTGACCTATTGGGTACTCGACTTCAATAGCATCTGTTGAAGAACCATCATTAAAAAATATCTGTATTTTATTAGCTATAGATCTTTTGTCAGCTTCCAAGTACTCATCTGTATATCTCTTATCCTCTTTGATTGTCATCTTTTCTCTAAGCTGATCAATTCTTGGATCGTTGGCAACATCATCCTCGTAATGCTCTGCAATAAGATCTCCGTGAATTAAGCCTATTGCAATCATGTATTGCAAACAATGATCTCTATCAGCCGGATTATTTAGCTGTCCTGATTTAGAGATAATTCTAATTGCAGATTCATGAGTCGTGACCTCAATATTAGCTATTTCGTCAAGCCGATCTTTGATTTGAGGATGCAATGTAACTGCTGCCTCTACAGCTGTTTGGGCGTGAAACTCTGCAGGGAAGCTGATTTTAAAAAGAACATTCTCCATAACATAAGAACCAAACGGTTGACTTAGAGATAATTTTTCTCCCTTAAAAGAAACATCTTCAAAGCCCCATGTTGGAGCTGATAAAACGCTTGGATATCCCATTTCACCAGAAAGAGTTATAAGCGCAAGTCTAACCGCTCGACTGGTCGCGTCACCGGCGGCCCAGCTTTTTCTAGAACCAGCATTCGGAGCATGACGATATGTCCTAAGACTTTGACCATCCACCCAAGCTTGACTTACCGCATCCATAATTTGATCAGTGTTTCCACCAAGCAATTTCGTGACAACTGCTGTTGATGCAACTTTTACAAGTACAACATGATCCAAACCAACCCTATTAAAGCTATTTGTAAGAGCCAACACTCCTTGGATTTCGTGAGCCATTATCATGCACTCCAAAACGTCTCTCATTGTTAGGGGGTCTTTACCAGCTGCAACATTTTCTTGAGAAACATAGTCTGCTATTGATAGAATCGCACCAAGATTATCTGAGGGATGACCCCACTCAGCAGCCAACCATGTATCGTTATAGTCTAGCCATCTAATAATACAGCCTATATCAAAAGCACCTTTTACCGGGTCAAGTAAAAAATTAGTCCCAGGAACTCTTACTCCATTAGGTACATTAGTGCCTGGAACAATGGGACCAAGCATTTTTGTGCATGCAGGAAAAGTTAATGCCAATAACCCACAACCAATAGTATCTATTAAACAATTTCGAGCAGTTGAAAGAGCTAGCTCTGAGTTAATATCCTGCTTTGAAACATATTCTGCAATTTCTACAAGCAAAGAGTCAGGACCTGACCTTATATTCAGTTCAACATTATTTGACATGATTTACTCCCTATCTTCGAGGTCAACCCAAGCAGAAGTCTCAGGACCTGTATATTCTGCGCTTGGTCTAATAATTCTATTATTTGCCCTTTGCTCCATGCAATGAGCTGTCCAGCCTGTAACTCTTGACATTACAAAGATCGGAGTAAAAAGTTTTGTTGGAATTCCTAAATAAAAATATGCTGAGGCATGAAAAAAATCTGCATTTGGAAATAATTTTTTTTCATCCCACATTACCTGCTCAACCTCTTCAGAGACCTGATACAAGGAGTCATCTCCATATTCTTGAGATAACTCTTTTGAGAACTCTTTGATAACAGCATTTCTTGGATCTCTTTCAGAATAAATCGCATGTCCAAAGCCCATAATTTTTCCTTTATTAGCAAGCATATCCAATATGTTTGCCCTTGCTTCATCTCTGGTCTTCCAGTTTTCAATCATTTCCATTGCAGCCTCATTTGCACCTCCATGCAAAGGACCTTTTAAGGAGCCAATAGCAGCAACAACACAAGAATATATATCTGACATTGTTGAAGCGCAAACCCTAGCAGTAAATGTCGATGCATTAAATTCATGCTCAGCATATAAAACCAATGAAGCATCCATAACTCGTCTATGAAGATCTGATGGAGTTTTGCCATGCAGAATGTGTAAAAAATGACCCGCCATCGTATCTTCATCATTTACAAGATTAATATCTTCGCCATCATGAGAAAATTTATACCAATAAGTAACAATTGATGGCATTGTTGCAACCATACGGTTAATAGAGTCCATTTGCGCTTCCATTGACTCCTCAGGTTCAAGATTGCCTAGCATTGAGCATCCAGTTGCCATTACTGCCATTGGATGAGCTGAGGCAGGTATTTCTCTAAGAACCTTTTTTAAGGAATCTGGAAGATCTCTCAAACCTTTCAGTAAAGATTTATAATCTGAGAGCTCTGATTTGTTTGGTAATTTACCGTAGAGAAGAAGGTAAGCAACTTCTTCAAATGTTCCTTTTTCAGCCAATGTCTCAATTTTGTGGCCTCTATAGGCCAGGCCTTCTTCTTGTCCAACGGTGCATAGTGATGTTTCGCCTGCTACTTGACCGCGCAGTCCAGCGCCTTCTAACTTCTTAACCATTTACTTATTCTCCTTCCTTTTAAATAATTCATCTAGCTTTTGCTCAAACGAATGATAGTTTAAATACTCATACAGTTCATCTCTTGTCTGCATCTTTTCAACTGAATTTGATTGTGATCCATTAACAGCGATATCTTTATAAACAGACTCTGCTGCTTTATTCATTGCTCTAAAAGCTGATAATGGAAATAGCATTATATCAACTCCAACTGATGCTAACTCCTCTGCAGTAAACAGTGGTGTTTTTCCAAACTCAGTAATATTTGCAAGAACAGGAACTTGTAATGCATCTTTCAGTTGCTTGTAATCCTCTAAACTTGAAACAGCCTCTAAAAATAAACCGTCTGCTCCTGCTGCAATATATTCTCTACATCTATCAATCGCACCATTCATTCCTTCAGTTGCATATGAATCTGTTCTTGCCATGATAAAAAAACTTTCATCGGTACGACCATCAACAGCAGCTTTAATACGATCACTCATTTCAATTTTATCGACAAGACTTTTATTAGGCCTATGACCACACCGTTTTTGAGTGACCTGATCCTCTATATGGACTGCTGCAACATCCGCGGCAATCATCTCCTTGATCGTTCGGCTGATACTGAATGCGCCGCCAAAACCGGTATCAATATCAATTAATAGAGGAAGGTTTGTAGCTTGAGTAATTCTTCTTGAGTCCTCAGCTACATCATTGAGGGTCGTAATGGCTAAATCTGGCAATCCAAAAGATGCGTTTGCAACTCCGGCTCCAGAAAGATAAAGAGCTTTGTGGCCAGCCTTCTCAGCCATCTTTGCACAATAAGCATTTACTGCACCGACAACCATTAAAGGATTGTTATCGGCTATAGCTTGTCTGAACTTATTCCCCGGAGTATTCATTGGTCAGTATTGTACTTTGCCAAAGGTATGTTTCCCAAATTAATTATAGAATTTAATTCCTCTAATAATTCGATCTTTCTTATTTTCTTGGCGCCATTTGTTTGTATCTCTTAAGCTGTATACGCAACCACAGTATTCTTGTTGATAAAACTCTTCTCTTTTTGAGATTTCAATCATTCTGGAGGAGCCACCTTTTTTTCGCCAATTAAAATCCCAATAATGGATATCTTCATATCGCAAAGCAGCTCTATTGCCCGAATCATTTATTTGTTCCATATTTTTCCAGCGAGAAATTCCTAGCGTTGTCCCATATACCTTAAAACCATTTTCATGAGCGTATAGAGCAGACCTTTCAAACCTCATATCAAAACATTGAGTGCATCTTTTACCTCTTTCAGGCTCATTTTCTAATCCTTTTATTCTCTCAAACCAATTTTCTTTATCATAATCAGCGTCAACAAAATCAAATCCAAGCTTGTCACAAAATCTTTTATTTTCATCCTTTCGAATCTCATACTCTTCCTTTGGATGAATGTTTGGATTATAAAAATAAACGGTTGTCTGGATCTCTGATGCTGCCACAGCCTCCATAATCTCTCCCGCACATGGAGCACAGCAACTGTGAAGTAAAAGTTTTTTTTCATTACCAGGCATCTCTAGCTTTGGCCTAGAAAAGTTATTAAGTGAAAATGGATTATCCATAAGTATTAATTAAAATCTTTTAAAGCACTTAAGAGGTTTGAATATTCATTGAAAGATGGGATCTGAGGCATTGAACTGGATATAGCTTTAGGCGCATTAATAAAGAAGCCCTGATCTGCGACCTCAAACATTTGTAAATCATTGAACGAATCGCCCGCGGCTAAACATCTATAACCCATAGACTGAAAACCTAAGATTGCTTGTTTTTTTGCCTGTAAATCTCTTAATTTATAGCCAAGAATATTACCCTCAGCATCAACATCAAGAGTATGGCAAAGCAAAAGAGGATAGCCAAGCTTTTCCATTAAAGGATAAGCAATCTCATGAAAAGTATCAGATAAAATTACCACTTGAAATTCTTGCCTGACCTGATTTAAAAAATCTAGCGCACCATCAAGCAGGTCCAATTTCTTTGTTGCGTCAACTATATCAGCAAGTTTTAGATTATGCTGTTTCATTATTTCCAACCTATAGTCCATAAGATCAGAATATGAGGGAATATCTCTTGTTGTTTTATTTAATTCAGAGATACCAGAATCAAGCGCAACCTGTTCCCATATTTCGGGAGTGAGAGTACCTTCCATATCAAAACAAACTATGTCCATGGTTAATTCCTATTTTTAATTCCGAATGGTACATGAGCTGAGGTTACTTTTGCAGAGGCATCTTCAATATTTTGTTGCTGATCATCAAAAAAAATATCAGCCTCGAATGATTTCAAAAACTCAGACTTATTCATGCCTCCTAAAAAAAGAGACTCATCAATTCTTACTCCCCATTTTCTAAGAGTTTTGATTACCCGCTTGTGAGATGGAGCTGATCTTGCTGTTACAAGTGCAGTTCTTATAGGGTTTATTCCTGGATCTAACTCTGATTGCAATTTATTAAGCTCCACTAGAAATGATTTAAAGGGCCCAGCCTTTAACATTGATTTTTTCTTCCGCTCATTATCTAGAAAAGCTTTGAGACCTTCTTTTTCAAAAACTTTTTCAGATTCGTCAGAAAAGATTACTGAGTCACCATCAAAAGCTATCTTTAGCATATCTCCATCTTTAACTTTCCTTTTTGTTTTTGAAGGGATAATTCTTGCAGATGGAACATTATTTTCAATTGCCATCTTGACGTCATCTTTGCTGCTAGACAAAAATAGATCCACTCCAAATGCTTTTACATATTTATAGGGGCTTTCCCCGCCACAAAAAACAGCACGAGTGATATTTAATTTATGAGCTTCAATGGAGTTAAAAACTCTCAGACCGGTATCTGCTGTATTTCTGGAGAGTAAAATGACCTCTATCCTATTCTCAGATTCATAAAGATCATTAATTTTTAAAATTTTAGTTACGAGATTAAAAGCTTCGCCTGGATCAAGTATCTCATTTTCATTTTCAATTTGATGATTGCGATAAGCATCAATGCCATCATTTTCAAAGATATGATGACTTTGGCTCAAATCAAAGAGTGCTCTTGAGGAGATTCCAATTACTAGTTTTGAGTCCATATTTTTAAAGAGAGTTGCACTTAGATATCAAAATTTATATACTGTAAAAATATACAGTATAATTATTATGAAAGAATTAACAAAACAACAATCAAAAGTTTTAGCTTGTGTAGAAGTTTATCTTAATAAAACTGGTTTTCCACCAACTCGAGCTGAAATATGTAAAGAGTTGGGGTTTAAATCTCCAAATGCTGCTGAAATGCACCTTAGGGCTCTTGAAAAAAAAGGCTATATAACAATTCAAAGCGGCTCTTCAAGAGGAATATCTGTTGTTAGAAGTCAACAATCCTTTGAGCAAAGCGGCGATCAGATACCCGTGATAGGACTAGTAGCTGCCGGCTCCCCTACTCTTGCTGAAGAAAATGTTGAGAAAAGAATCCCGTGCGATCCGAATATGTTTTCTGACAACTTTGATTATTTTCTAAAAGTTAAGGGCCTTAGTATGATTGAAGCAGGAATTCATGAAGATGATTTAGTAGCAATCAAGAAAACATCAGATGTTAAAAATGGTGATCTCGTTGTTGTGAGGCTAGAGGATGAGGTCACTTTAAAATATTTTAAGCAAACAAATCACAGCCTTGAGTTAATTCCCGCAAACAAAGATTTTTCAACAATAGAAATTGATCTAAGAGAGCAAGAAGCATTTATTGAGGGTAAGAGTGTGGGTTTAATTAGAACTCACTAATGAAGAACTACTGGTTTTTTTCTCAAACTATTTTTTTCACTATCAAAGAAGTCATCGAAGTCGATTGAATTTCCGCTGACACTCTCTATTCCAGCGCGAATCATTTCTTTAGCAACCGAAAGCTCTGCTCCATTTAAAAATTCCTTTGACTCACCTGAGAATTCAATTTTTACAATTGGATTTTCATGGTCATCAGATCTTCTGAGAACGATTGTGCCGTCGGGAAGTTGAGTAAGTTCTAGGTAATTAGACATAAATATTTATTATTAAACTGTAACACCCTTCCTGTAAATAATGAAAGACATAAGTGTTATATAAGAACTAATTGGAATTATTCAAGGAATTATTATTTGGTAACTTCAACCCACTTATCGCCATTGTGAGAAGCTGTATTTCCAGTTTTTTTTCCTTCTTTTTCAGATGCAAGGTAATGAGTATCCTCAGCTTTGTTGTATCTTATGATGTAAGGGTTTCCATCAATGTCTTTTTTAGGAGCATCTAAAAGATGAGTATGTTTTGCCTGGTCTTCAAGATACTTACATGCATCGAGCAAAGTTTCCTCTGTAACTACTTGATTAAATTCCTCAACAGATGGTGCGCGAGTCTCTCTATTTTTTGGATATTTACTGGCTGCAAAGAAAAGGCCCTTCATGCTATCTCTTAATAGATAAGTATCTTCAAACTTAATGCAAGGAATTTCTGTGCTAATTGGCTCCATAACTATTGGCTTTGGCTCGCCATTTCTTTGAAGCGCTCGCGTTGCACCGCAATTGTCATTCATGCAGCCAAAGTACTTTCCAAACCTACCGGTTTTAAGCTGCATTTCTGAACCACATTTATGACAAGATAATGTAGGACCATCGTATCCCTTAATTTTGAATGTACCTTCTTCTACCTCAAACCCATCACAGTCAGGGTTATTTGAACAAACATGTAATTTATGATTTTCATCCAAGAGATAGTTATCCATGCTTGTGTCACATTTAGGACAACGACGCTTTGTAACTAAATGCTCTGCTTCCTCTTGATCATCAACGCTAACAGCTTCATCACCTGAAATAAGGTTTAAAGTTTTTTTACATTGCTCATCACCAAGTAAACTATATCCAGCACAACCGAGAAAAACACCATTGCTTGCATTTCTAATTGTAAGTTTATTTTTTTTACAATCTGGGCAATTAATATTTGTTATGGTGGGAAGGTTGGGAACCATCCCATTCTCTTCATCCATTGCTGATAAAAGGTCATCCTGGAAAGCTGAATAATAGGAATTTAAAACCTCTTTCCAATTTAATTCGCCATTTGCAATTCTATCTAACTCATCTTCAAAATTAGCAGTAAAGCTGTAATCCATAATGTCATCAAAGCTGTTCACCAATCTATCTGTGACAATCATTCCTATTTTTTTAACAAAGAATCTTCTATTTTGAATCTCAACATATCCACGATCCTGAATTGTAGAAATTATATTTGCATATGTAGAGGGCCGGCCTATACCTTTCTTCTCCAATTCTTTAACTAAAGCAGCTTCTGAAAACCTTGCTGGAGGTTTGGTGTATTTTTGTTTATTTTCAAGATCCTTAAGACTTAAACCCTGATTCACTAAAAGTGGGGGTAAAATACTAGAGTCTTGATCATCAGATTTTGATTTAACAATTCTAGTAAAACCATCAAAAACAACCTCTCTTCCTGTTGCAGAAAAAATATATTGATCAAGCTGTATTTTTGCATTGGTTGCTAAATATTCTGCATCTGGCAACTGCGAACCAATAAATTGCTGCCAAATTAATTCATATAACCTTTTTTCTTCATCCGATGATGAGATTAGTCCTTCGGATTTAGTGGATGCATTTGTAGGTCTAATTGCTTCGTGAGCCTCTTGCGCATTTTCGCTCGACGAATATATTCTTGGAGCATTAGTAAGATACATATCACCAAGGTTAGTTTCAATATACATTCTTGCATCAGCAATTGATTCAGGCGACAGAGCAGGAGCGTCAGTTCTCATATAAGTAATTAGTCCATTTTCGTATAGCTTTTGAGCTGTTCTCATGGTTCTTTTAACATTAAACCCAAGCTTTGTACTTGCTGCTTGTTGCAATGTTGATGTAATGAAAGGAGGTTTTGGTTTTGATTTAACTGGTTTTTGAGTAACTTCACTTACTATCAAATTAGAAGTTCTGATCAGTTCTTCAATTTGCTTTGCCTCATCAGCTTGCAAAAGAGGGTCTGATTTTCTTCTATTTAGGTTAAATGCAATGACAGTATTTTGGTCATTTTCTGCGTTAAATGAAATCTCCCAAAACTCATCTGGTTTAAACTGTTGGATGCTATGCTCTCGTTCCACTAAAAGTCTTAATGCGACTGATTGAACTCTTCCAGCTGATAAGTTGCGCGCAATTTTTGCCCATAAAAGTGGAGATAGTTCAAAACCTACAACTCTATCTAAAAACCTTCTTGCTTGTTGAGCCTCAACAAGACTTGTGTCTATCTCTTTTGGATCCTCGAAAGATTCTAGGATTGCATCTTTGGTAATTTGATTAAACCTAACTCTAGAGTAATTAAATTTATCTGCTCCCAAAGCTTCTTTAAGATGCCAAGCTATTGCCTCACCCTCTCTATCAAGATCTGTTGCAAGAAAAATTGACTCTACAGACTTTGCTGCTGTTTTTAATTCTTTAATAACTTTTTCTTTTTCAGGGATGATTTCATAATTTGCTGCCCAGTCATTATCAGGATCGATTCCCATCCTTCTAACAAGTCGTTTACGTTCATTAATTTTTTTTAGCCTTCTCTTCTCATCATCAGGGAGGTCTTTAGGAATGGTATTTCTTTGAGCTGGTTTTTTTGACTTTCCCTTTGGGAGATCTCTGATGTGACCTACGCTAGACTTTACAATGTAGTCTGACCCTAAATACTTAGAAATAGTTTTAGCTTTGGCTGGTGACTCGACTATAACTAGGGTTTTTGACATAAATTATTCAACTAAAATTTATAAAAATTCATATTTCTAATACAACTTCTTTTATTTTTAGAAGCTCTTTCATTCCGATCATTTCATTCCAAACGATTGCTATATTGGACTGATAAAAAATAATTTCAAGTACAGAAGCAGGTAATTTAGAAATTTTTTTCTCGATCATTTCAAAGTTTTTTTCATATTTAAATGAGATTGGTGCATAAAGTTCAAGCTTATTTTCTTTTCTTAGGTAATGTAAATTTTTGAATTCCGAAGTATTTTTGATTTGATATATTGCAACTTCAGGATTCCAATTTTTAAATTTTTTTCTTAACTCATTTGTTGATCCAATCTTAAAACCCTCTTTTGCAGCTGCCATTCTTACTCGACTTAAAGACTTCATTTTCTTCGATGGCTTCAAGAAGCTTATTGCTCCAACTAAAAAAAGAATAACAAAAATAGAAATTAAATATTCCATAAAAATTTTATCTCAGCAGCTTATTTACAATTTCAGGGCCCTGATAAATAAAACTTGTATAAATCTGAACCAATGAAGCACCATTATCTAATTTAGAGTTAAAACTTTCTTTGCTATCAACGCCACCTACACCAATTTTAAATAAATCTGGAGCATGTGAATGAGTGAATTTTAAAAGTCTATTTGATTTATCTAGTAAAGGTCTGCCAGATAGCCCTCCCTCAAGATTGTACTGACTAGAATATCTAAAATTATCTTTTCTGACGGTAGTATTGGAAGCAATAACTCCATCAAATTCAAATTTTTTAATTGCGACTAAAATTTCAGCAATAATCTGCTCATCTTCATCCGGAGAAAGTTTGATAAATATAGGGTTACAATATTTAGCTTCATTACGAGCTAAATGCAAAGCCTCAAATAATGGTAAAAAATTTTCTTTTTGATGTAGCGATCTCAAATTAGGTGTGTTGGGTGAAGAAATGTTAACTGTAATATAGTCCGCATATGGGTACACTTTTTTGAAACATTCTAAGTAATCATCAACTCTTTTTTGACCTTCTGATGTCTTGTTTGCACCAATATTGATGCCCAGAATTCCATTAAAATTTCTTAACTTTATCTTTTTAACCAAGTAATCAACTCCTTTGTTGTTGAATCCAAGCCTATTAACAATTGCTCCTTGGTCTAGAAAACGAAAGATCCTTGGCTTTGGGTTACCTGATTGAGCCACAGGTGTGATTGTTCCCACTTCAATGAAACCAAAACCCAATGCACCTAAAGAGTTAAAATAGTCACCATTTTTATCAAGGCCTGCTGCAATTCCGAGTTTATTTTTAAAAATTAAACCTTTAAATTCAAATGATTCTAATGCGTATTTGTTTGGAAAAAGTATGCTTAATAGATTGAGTTTATATAAAAAATTTAAGGCATTTAAAGCTATGAAGTGAGATATTTCAGGAGGCAGTAGTCTTAAGAGCAATAATGCCAATTTCATTTAAAAGTATCCAGGTCCGCCTTAATCATCAAAAAGTTCATTAGCAAGATATTTGATAGCTTCTACATAACCATGCCTAGAGCCACAATCAAACTTTTTTCCCTCATACAAATGTCCCACTACTTTTTCATCATCTAGCATCAGTTTAATTGCGTCTGTTAATTGCACTTCACCTCCAACACTTGGTTTGAGATTTTTTAAATATTTAAAAATTTTGGCAGAAAGAACATATCTTCCAACCACTGCAAGATTTGAAGGCGGGTTGGTTTTTGGTTTTTCTACAATATCATTTAAAAAAAATGAGTTTTTTGCTAAAGATGAGTCATCAATAGAAATCACACCATATTTTTCTGTTTCATTTCGCGGAACCTCGTTAACGCCAATAACTGAGCATTGGTAATCTTCATAGGATGAGATCAATTGAGATATACATGATGGATTATTTATAATTAAGTCATCTGCTAAAATTATCGCAAAAGCCTCTTCTTGAATTAAATGCTCTGAATGCAAAATGGCATCACCAAGTCCATTTTGTGTTTTTTGTCTTACGTAAGTAAATTTTATATCTTTAAAGATATCCCGATTAATTTTTTCCAAAAAATGATGTTTGCCAGAGCTTTGAAGTTTTTCTTCAAGTTCAAAGTTTTGATCAAAATGATCTTCTATTGCTCTTTTGGTATGACTGGTAATAAATATAATTTCTGTAATGCCTGCGCTTACAGCCTCTTCAACAGCATATTCTATTAATGGCTTATCAATGATTGGGAGCATTTCTTTTGGAATAGCTTTAGTAGCAGGTAGAAACCTAGTACCTAGGCCTGCTACAGGAAATACTGCTTTAGTTATTTTTTTCATGCAAGTTAAAACTTTAAAGTGTATCTAGCTATTATGCCAAGAATGAACCCTGCTATCATACCAACTAAATGCGCGATATTTGCAACATTTCCAAAACCAAAAATTTTCAATAATCCTGTAAAGCCAATTAATAACCAAATGAACATAAAAATGTATAACGCATTTGGAAGATCATATCTTTGGCCTCTGTTGTCTAAATCCAATATAAAACAGTAGCCCAAAAGACCATACACAACTCCACTTAGTCCCCCGAAGAGATAATCGCCGGTTATAAAATATTGCCCGAGATTACTTGATAGACCAGAAATTATACATAAAGTTAGGAAGACCCCTCTTCCATCAATAAGTTCAATCTTTGATCCCAATATATAAATCCATAAACAATTAAATATTAAATGAGTTATAGAAAAATGAAGAAAAGTTGGGGTAATAAGGCGCCACCATTCTTGAGAGGCTATGTAAGTATTATGAAATGATGGAAATAAATTTGATCCGTCACTTTTTAGAAAAAGAAATGGCTCAAGCAAACTACTAAAGCCAAAATTTGTTAAAAAGCTTAATGAAACAGCAATCGCAATAATTAAAAAGTATGAGGAATTTGTATTCAAGTTTAAGGGTTTTTCTTAGCAGTAATGTCTAAGCTCCAACCAAGTTTTTCTCTGCAAGCCTCATAGAAATCATTATCAGAGGGATGAATAATTTTTAAAGATGAGTTCTTTTTAGAAATATGAATAGATTTGTTGTACTCTACAGGTATATCTTTTTGGCCATCGACACAAACCATTGCATGCTCTAACGGTCCCTCAATTGGCTGAATCTCCAGAGGTTTCTTATTTGAAACTATTAAGGGTCTAGATGAAAGACTCTGGGACATCATGGGGATAATATTCCAAATATTTAGTTCTGGATGAACTATTGATCCTCCTGCAGACAATGCATATGCAGTTGATCCAGTTGGAGTTGCAACAATCAATCCATCTGATCGCTGTTCATATACAGTCTTGCCATCTATCAATAATCTATATCTCATAAGCTGGGCATAGGATCCTGAATGAATTAATACTTCATTAAGACCAAAAACCTCCTGACCTGAGAATTGAGCTTCAACTAAACTTCTTTCTTCAAGAATATAATTGCCCTTAAAAACATCATTGATAACTGATTCAAAGTTTTCAATATTAACATCTGTAAGAAAGCCAACAGCGCCCATGTTGATTCCTAATATTGGAATCTCATTTTCTATAAATTTTCTTGCTGCTCCTAATAAAGTACCATCTCCACCAAATACTATTATTAACTCAACTGATGTACTAAATTTTTCATGATCGACAATATCTACACCCTCATAGTCAATATGATCAGTTGAGTAAATAGTTTTGGTATTTTTCAGCAAAACACTCAGCAATCCACTCACAACAGAAGATTCACTCGATGAGAGACTTTTTTTTAAAACAATGCCTATATTTTTAAACATGCGAGCAATTATACTCTCTGAAGTATATTTAAAAGCAAATTTGTGAATACATTTAACGAAATCATTAAGTTAGTAAAAGCTAGCAAGGGTACCGTAATTTTAACCGGTGCTGGTATAAGCACAGAATCTGGGCTGCCAGATTTTAGAAGTGACAATGGTTTTTGGACTAAAAATAAACCTATTCAATTTAATGAGTTTTTGCAAAGCGAAGCAAAGCAAAGATTGTCATGGAAAAGAAATATTGAGCTCCATTCGCTTTTAAAAAAAATAAAACCGAACTTAGGCCATATGTTTGTTGAAAAAATTACTAGTTTGCAGAAGAATAATTTTTTAATCACTCAAAATATTGATGGGTTACATCAAAAATCGGGAATCCCTAAAAACAAAATTATAGAAATTCATGGCAGTGCTATTGAAGCTGCGTGCTTAGAGTGCGCAGCAAAACAAAATATTTTAGACTTCCATGATGCTATAAAGCTTGAGGACTCATTGCCGAAATGCACTTTTTGTGGCGGTGTTGTAAAAGTAGCCACTATCTCTTTTGGCCAACCTATGAATGAAATGGACATGATGCATGCCTCAAAGATTGTTGAAGATAGCGATTTAATGATTGTGATGGGCTCATCTTTAAAAGTTTTGCCAGCAGGAAAGCTTCCTAATTTAGCCATGCAATCTGGTTCAAAGCTTATTATATTGAATAGAGAAAAAACTCGTTATGACCAAAGTGCAGATATAGTGATTAACGATGAGTTACAGAATATTTGTAGCATGCTAATCGACGAGCTTTAGTCATGCATTAGAGCAGCCCTGCCAAGAATTTTACCATTTTTAAGGTCTTCTAAAGTCTGATTTGCTTGAGAGGCTGGTCTTTTTTCTACCGGAATTGGGTCAACTTTTCCAGATCTTACAAGCTCCATCAGCTCATGCATATCACCCGGACTACCAGTGTATGATCCTTGAACGCCTCTTTCCATGATTGGGATCAATGGTAAGGGAAGTTTTAACTCACCTCCATACAACCCTACAATAATATACTTGCCGCCTTTTCTTAACAGGTTTGTTCCAAATGCAGTTGACTGCTCTGAGCCAACAAAATCTATGGCAACAGACGAATTGCCACCAGTGATTTCAAAGACTTTCATCATTGCATCCTCATCAATGGGATTGATAGCAGCTGACGCACCATTTTCAAGAGCCAATTTGAGCTTTTCTTCATCTACATCTACAACTATGGGACTGCAGTTAAATGCTGCCTTGGCAATCTGTAAACCCATCATACCAACACCCCCAACGCCAATAATAATTAAATCACGATCTGAATTGTACGGAGCACCTTTTTTAAGAGCGCTATAAGCTGTAAGACCTGAACAGGCATAGCTACCTGCCAAATGTTCAGGCGTATCACCTGCATCATGTAAATATTTTGAATCTGGGACTACAACATGATCTCCAAAGCCACCAGGTTGCATAACGCCAATAACGGGACCTGTATTGCACAAATGCTCATTACCATTGGCACAAACATCACAATTACTGCATCCAATCCATGGATAGATAATTCTTTTGTCGCCAACACTTATGTCGGTTGCCTCTGGTCCCACTGCTACGACTTCTCCAAAGACCTCATGCCCTAGTGTGAATGGATTGGGAACAGGAACAGGCAATTCATTGCCACCACCTAAATCAAATGCACCCGAGTGTATGTGGACATCAGAGTGACAAACTCCGCAAGCTATAGTTTTGATAATTACCTGTCTTCCAATTGGCTCAGGCGTTGGAGACTCTACTTCTATAAGTGGTTTTCCTGCCTCTGGAGCTTGATATGATTTCATATTTTAAATTACCAAAAAAATGATTACTTGATTATAATAAACGCTCTTTAAATAAGCGCAAGCAATCAAAAAATATGGAACATTTAGAACAGTTTAGACAAGAAGTTAGGGATTGGTTAGAGGAAAATTGCCCTCCTTCAATGAGAACTCCATTGGTGCCTGAAGAAGAGGTTTGGGGCGGTAGAAATGCAGAATATGTAAATCCCGAATCAAAATTATGGCTTGAAAGAATGGGAAACAAAGGCTGGACTGCGCCTAATTTGCCTAAAGAATATGGTGGTGGAGGTCTTGATAGAGATCAAACTAAAGTCTTGCATCAAGAACTGTATAGAATTAAAGCAAGACCAGCATTAAATAGCTTTGGTATATGGATGTTGGCACCATGCATCATAGAATTTGGTTCAGAAGAGCAAAAAAGAGAGCATCTACCAAAAATAATTAAAGGAGAAATTAGATGGTGCCAAGGTTATTCAGAGCCTGGCTCAGGATCTGATCTGGCTAGCCTTTCAACTAAGGCTGAAGATTTGGGTGATCATTATTTAGTCAACGGTCAAAAAGTTTGGACTTCCTATGCTGACAAGGCAGATTGGATATTTGCTCTTGTTAGAACTGGCCCAAAAGAGCCAAAGCATAATGGGATTAGTTTTTTGCTTATCGATATGGCTACTGAGGGAGTTAGCACCAAACCAATTACACTCATCAGTGGTAAATCACCGTTTTGTGAAACTTTTTTTGATAACGTTAAAGCGCCAAAAGAAAATCTTGTTGGAGTCGAAAATTCTGGCTGGACTATAGCCAAAAAACTCCTGCAACATGAAAGAAACTTTATTTCTAATTTTGGACTTGCCGGAGGTGGAACTGGATCTGGAGCAGATGTTGTAAATATAGCAAAAAAATACTTAGGTGAGGCTAATGGCCAAATAGCTAATCAAGCTCAAAGAGAAAATATAACAGCGCATAAAATGAAAGAGCATGCATTTGGATTGACCCTGCAGCGCTCTGGAGACGAAGGTGCAAAGGCTTCAGCGGCATCTTCAATGTTCAAATACTACGGCACTGAACATAATAAAGATCGCTATGAGCTGATGATTGCCGCCATGGGAAACAAAGGCTTAGGATGGACGAATGAAGGTTTTTCAGATGATGAGCAAGCCATAACGAAAGCATGGCTGAGAACTAAAGCTAATTCAATTGAAGGGGGAACCTCTGAAGTTCAACTCAATGTTATTTCTAGAAGAGTTCTAGATCTTCCCAACTAAGGAACATATGAAATTAATACTTACAGAAGAGCAACAGTTTTTAAAAGATACTGCTCAAAGTTTTGCAAGAGATAAAACTCCTGTAACTCATTTTAGAGAAATGCGAGATAGTGAAAATGCTCAATGCTGGGATGAAACAGTATGGAAAGAAATGGTTGAGCTGGGATGGTCTGGAATTCTTGTTCCTGAAAAATTTGGTGGTTCAGAATTTGGGATGGCTGGTATCAGTGTAATCATGCAAGAATTAGGTAAAACTCTGACACCCTCTCCAATATTATCAACATCCGTTCTTGGTGTCTCAGCCATCAATATGCTTGGCTCAGATGAGCAAAAAGAGAATTATCTGCCAAAAATAGTAGCCGGCGAATTAACAACAGCTTTAGCAATTGACGAAGGCAGTCATCATGATCCTTTTGCCATTGACGCCACTGCAGTTCTTGATGGAGATGAGTGGGTATTGAATGGAAAAAAAGCATTTGTTGTGGATGGCGCAAGTGCAGATAGTATTTTGTTAGTTGCCCGAACCTCTGGCAAATCAGGAGAATCAAATGGAATTTCCGTATTTGTTACTAATAAAGATACTGCTGGCTTGGATATCACTAAGATATCAACAGCTGATTCTAGAAATTATGCAAACATTAAAATGTCTGATCTTAAATTAGACCAAAATGCTTTATTGGGTGAGCAAGACTTAGCTGGCGAAACTCTTGAGAAAATTCTTGATTTGGGTCGAATTGCTATTTCAGCAGAGATGTTAGGAAACACCGAAGAAGCTTTCGAGGTTACGGTTAATTACCTCAAAGAAAGAAAGCAGTTTGGTGTGCAAATTGGATCCTTCCAAGCTCTTCAGCACAGAGCTGCAAAAATGTTCTGTGAAATTGAATTAACTAAATCAGCAGTAATTGCTGCCATGCATGCTGCAGATGAAAATTCAAATGAGCTAGAAAGACTTTCTAGTCTAGCTAAGTTTCAAGCTGGAGAAACCCTCCATCTTGTAAGCAATGAAGCAATCCAAATGCATGGTGGGATAGGTGTAACTGATGAATATGATATTGGTTTCTATCTTAAAAGAGCGCGAGTTGCTGAACAAATCTTTGGAACCTCAGAATTTCATCAAGCAAGGTATGCAGATATAAGCGGTTTCTAATGTCCTCAATAAAAACCTTACTCGAGACAATGCGCATGCTTCGAGATAAGGATAATGGATGCCCATGGGATATTGAGCAGACTTTTGAATCGCTCTCTCCTTGCGTTGTCGAAGAGGCGTATGAGGTCTCAGATGCCATCGCTAACAAAGATTATGAAAATCTTAAAGAGGAGCTTGGAGATGTTTTACTTCAAGTTATATTTCAGGCAGAAATAGCCAATGAGACAGAGTTATTTGACTTTGATGAGATAGTTGATTCATTAAATAACAAATTGATTAGAAGACATCCTCATGTCTTTGCTGGAGCCTCAAAACCTCTTTCAGCTAAAGAGCAAACCCAAGCATGGGATGCAATAAAAGCACAAGAAAAAAAACTAAAGGATACTCGCAATACTTTTGCTGATATACCTGCGTCATTACCTCCAATTTTAAAAGCAAAAAAAATACAAAAAAAAGCTAGCAAAAAAGGTTTTGATTGGAAAGAAAGTATTGATGTTATCGAAAAGGTTGAGGAAGAGTTAAAAGAGCTCAAACATGAGATCCAGCAAAATAATAAAGAAAATAGCCAAGAAGAATTAGGAGATTTACTATTTTCTATCATTAATTTAAGTCGACACATGGAAATCGATGCAAGTGAAGCTATTAATCAAGCTAATAACAAATTTGTAAAGCGCTTTAGATTGATGGAAAAAGAGATTGCTAAGGATAATCAGGAAATAGACAATCTAACCTCAGATGAGCTTGAGGAATTTTGGGTGAAAATAAAGTCACATGGGTAAATTAAAAAGATTTTTTATAGGTATCCTGACTTTTTTTGCAATTTTAATTATTCTCAGTTTGTGGTTAATCCCCCTTTCAATTACAAATATTCCTAGAATTATTCCTAATAAAAATTTGAAGATTTATTTAGGCTCCATTTCAAATAAAATGGGTAGCGCGACTGTCGCTAGCATTGCCTCGGCTTTAAGAATATTGCATAAGCTTGAATGGGACTTCCAAATACCTAAGGATGTGAATACTGAGACTTGGTACATTGCTATGAGTAATCATCAATCATGGGCTGATATATTTATTTTATTAGCTGCAGGTCATAAAAAAATACCTCTTCTAAAGTTCTTTATGAAAAAGGAATTGCAATGGATACCAATTATTTATTTAGTACATAAAACAGTAGATATGCCATTTTTAAATAGGCATTCGAGAGCTCAAATTCAAGCAAATCCAGAATTAAAAAGGGTTGATTATGAGAACGCAAAGAAAGCTGCAAAAAGATTTTCTAGAAATCCCTCTTCAGCATTTAGCTTTGCTGAAGGAACGAGGTTTACTTCCGAAAAGCATTCTGCGCAAGAGTCCCCCTACTCTAATTTATTAAAGCCAAAAGTGGGAGCTCTGGCTATTGCTTTATCAGGAATGCCTCAAGTAAATACTTTAATTGATTTTACAGTAGTTTATGCAACTAAAAAAAGGTCGACATGGGACTTTCTTTGCGGCGACTTAAGCAAAGCAAAAGTTATTGCAAAGACTTATGCTTTACCCGAAAACCTTAAAAATAGATCTTTTGAAGAAGAAGATGATTATAGGAAAAGCTTCCAAACATTTGTTGATGCAATTTGGTTAGAAAAACAACAAACGATTAAAAACTTAAAGTTTTAGCTGATTGTCTGCAACTAACCACCCGTTTTGATCAATATAAATCCATTTCCCAGAAGTCATAACCACGCTTCCGAATGAAATTAACACATCTTCAAAACCATGATTTTTTTTATTTGTTTTTTGAGCAACCACTCCCTTAGCAAAGATCCCTATAGGAAGATTCTTCAGCTCCTCAACGTCTCTAACGCAGCCATTAACGACAATACCAGCCCAATTATTTTTTACTGCAGATTCTGCAATTTGGTCTCCAATCATGGAGGCATGAGTTACACCAGAGGCATCAATCACTAAAACTTTATTTTTTCCTTCTCGAGAGAGAGCTTCTTTCACAACAGAGTTATCATCTGAACAAGAAACTGTAAAAATCTCTCCAGCAATTGAATGCCTACTCCCAAAGGATTGCAATGCAAGTTTGCCGATTTGAATTTGCTCAGAATGTTGATCAGACAGGTCTGGCAAAGAGGTCATAACTTTAATCTTTCTATGATATTTAATTTATCTATTATATCTATTCTTCTTGCATCATTTTCTAAGTCCGCCCAAGAAATTGATTCTGAAGCTTTTAATCTAGTTACTTTTTGTGACTGAGAAATTTTTTCTTTCTCTAGAAAATTGATTGCCTTTGAAGCTGCAGGTCGATCATTGCAAATCAATATCATGTTACAACCACTCTCTAATGCCTTACCCACTTTGGCTTCAATGCCTCCAACATAATCTGAGCCCTTCATTGAGAGGTCATCACTAAAAATTGTTCCGGTAAATCCCATTTTATTTCTTAAAATATCTTGCAACCAAAATTTTGAAAAGGTTGCTATCTCTTTATCAATATTTGTAAAAGATATATGAGCCGTCATTATCCCGCCAAGTTGAAGCTTTAAAGCATCAAAAGGAAGCAAGTCATGGCTCTCTAGTTCTGATAAAGATCTGGTATCTTGAGAAAAAGTGAGATGGCTGTCAGCAAAGATGCCACCATGTCCCGGGAAATGCTTGCCAGTGGCCTGCATTCCCGCTTGGTTCATGCCTTCAATAAAGGCGCTTGCAATAGCAATAACCTGCTCTGGATTATCACCTATTGATCTATCTCCAATAATAGAACTTCTGGAATCATCTAGATCTAAAACAGGAGCAAAACTTATATCTAATCCAGATGCAATCACCTCTGAGGCCATTAACCAACCTAAATCAGTTGCAAATGAAAAGTTTTTATCACTATCTGAATTTAAAAACGCAGATAATTTTTGCATAGTCGGCAAAATTGTATAGCCTTCTTTTAAACGCTGAACCCTTCCCCCCTCTTGATCTACTGCAATAAGAAGCTTTGGATTGATCTTTCTTATTTCTTCGCATAACTCTTGAACTTGATCTCTTGAAGAGATATTTCTTGCAAATAAAATTACACCTCCTACATGTGGATTGAGCAGTAATTTATTTTCTTTTTGAGTAAGCGAGGTTCCATCCAAATCGAGCATTAATCTTCCAAGAAAAGATTTGCTCATAATTTTTCTTTTAATGCATGAATTAATGCTTTAGTTACCTCAGGATCCCCTGAGAAAATAGAGGGGGCTATTCTTGAAGCAATAGAACCATATCGATCAAAAATAATTTTTGAAACTTCGTCAGGGGTTCCGGTTACTGCGATGCTCTCTAAGATTTCATCTGAAATCAAGTTTGGAATATCTTGCCACAATCCTTTTTTGGTCAGTTTGTTAAGCTCCGGCTGAATGCTTTCCCAGCCATGTTGCTCCAAAACTACTTTATAAGCAGGAGTAGAACCATAAAACCCAATTTGTGCCTTGCAGGCATGCCTTGCCTTGGAAATTTCTTCATCGGTTGTACCTGTTGCAACCATTACACCCAGTGAAATATCAAATTCTTTTGCCATTGATAATTCAAGTCCTTTTTTTACAGATGGCAAGGTAATGTTTTCAAGAAACTTAGTTGTATGAAAAGGATGCACAATAAATCCATCGCCAGATTCAGCTGCAGCTTGGGTCATTAATGGTCCCACGCCTGCGACATATATTTTCGGAAGACCAAATGGATTTTCTCCCGGATTAAAAATAGGAGTCATAAGTGTATGTCGGTAAAACTCACCTCTAAAATCCAGATCTTTGCCTTCATGCCAACACTCCCAAATAGCTTTGATAGCATCAACCATTTCTTTCATTCGTTTTGCTGGTGAAGACCATGACATAGAGTATCTCTTTTCGATATGAGGTTTTATTTGGGACCCTATGCCGAGTGTAAATCTCCCTTTGGACATCAACTGAAGATCATAGCCAATATTAGCTAAAGTCATAGGGTTCCTAGAAAATGCGACTGCTATTGAGGTTAAGAGTTCTAACTTTTCTGTAGCAAGTGCAGCGGCTGCAAGAGGAAGAAATGGTTCATGAGGTCCTTCAAAAGTATAAGCCCCATCGTATCCAAGCTCTTCTAGCTCCTTGCTAGCTTTCGAAGCTTCTGCTGGATCTCGAGTAATCATTGAGCAGTCGATTTTAATTTTTTTCATATTGAATTATTTCTACTTAATCTTGAATGATTATGATGGATGTATTCCAATTTGTGTATCCCGAGTGGTAATATAAAAATAAGTCTGTTACCAATAAAGGAAAAATAATGAACTCAAAGATTTGTGAACTTCTTGATATAGAATTCCCTCTTGTTGCATTTACCCACTGTAGAGATGTTGTTGTAGCGGTATCAAAAGCAGGTGGATGCGGCGTACTAGGTGCTGTTGGGATGACTCCTGAACAGCTTGAAGAGGAGCTGAAGTGGATTGATGATCATATCGATGGGCTTTCATACGGCGTGGATGTTTTAATCCCCAACAAAATGGCAGATCAAAATCAAAAATTTGATGCTGAAAAATTAACTTCGATGATTCCACAAAAATATGCAGATTTTAGAGCAGATATTTTAGAACAGCATGATATTGAAGCTGATGAACTTCGAACAATTAAAACAGCGGCAACTTATATGGCTGAAAATACTAAAGCAGATGGCGCAAAAGCTTTGCTGGATGTTGCATTTAGTCACCCGATAAAAATAATTGCAAATGCATTAGGCGTCCCACCTGACTGGATGGTAAAAATGGGAAAAGACAATGATGTAAAAGTTGCGGCCCTTTTGGGGACTGCGCAACATGCTATCAATCAAGTAAAAGCAGGTGTTGATATTTTGGTTGTCTCAGGAACAGAAGCTGGTGGTCATTGTGGAAGTGTTTCAACCATGGTCTTAATTCCGGAAGTTCATGAGGCCATTCAACCATATGGTGATGTACCAATTCTGGCTGCAGGAGGAATTGCGACTGGAAGACAAATGGCAGCTGCGATGAGCATGGGAGCATCGGGTGCTTGGTGTGGATCTGTTTGGTTAACAACAGCTGAATCTGAAGTTCCCCCTGTTATAAAAGAGAAAATGGTCGCTGCAACCTCTAGTCAAACAACCAGATCAAGAAGCAGAACAGGAAAGCACTCTAGACAGTTGGTCTCTGAATGGACAAAAGCCTGGGAAGCAGATGGAGCTCCTGAACCACTCCCATTGCCACTGCAACCTATGGTAGCTGAACCAGCATTAGCAAAAGTTAACAAATTAGCGGAAGGGGGACATGAAGGCGCCAAAGAACTCTCGACTTACTGGGTTGGTCAAGGCGTGGGATTGATGAACCAAACAATCTCAGCAAGCGATGTTGTGCAAGAATTTAAAGTGGACTTTGCTGAAGCATATGAGAGATTATCTAGTTTTATTCAAACAAACTAAATAGTTTTAAAATTTAGGCTTAATTAAGAAATTAAGTAATCGAGCATGAACAACCAAATAATACAATTCTTAAAATTAATCAGGATTCACCAGTGGAGCAAAAATCTTTTATTATTTGTTCCTTTAATTGTATCCCCTGAGCTAGAAGATCTTTTATTATGGAAAAACTTGGTTTTAGCATTTTTTGCTTTTAGTTTTTGCGCATCTCTTGGTTATATAATTAATGATTTTTATGATCTTGAGAATGATCAAAAGCATCCAATTAAAAAATTAAGGCCAATCGCTTCTGGTTTTTTTAGAAAAAATTACATAATATTTCTTGCAGTTATTCTTTGGATCCTATCAATTTATGCATCTTTATTGGTCAGTATTTCATTTTTTTATGTTTTAACTGCTTATTTTATAAGCACCCAAATATACACGATGATAATAAAAAAAATTCACATAATTGATTGTGTATTTTTGGCCTTTTTATATATGATGCGAATAATAGCTGGGTCTATTGCTGTAAATCTAGAAATATCAATTTGGCTACTTTCATTCTCATTATTTTTCTTTTTTTCTTTTGCTTTACTCAAGAGATATTCAGAGCTGAGAAATCATTTTTCGCATAATAATGAAAACTTTGGGAGAGGATATACCTCAGAAGATCTTCCGGTAATTACAAATATGGGAATTTCATCATCTCTAATCTCAATTCTGGTATTAGGTTTATATTTTAATAATGATGTAATCTATTCAAATTATTATGCACCAAAAATATTATTTTTCTTTCTTCCCATTCTATTGATCTGGATCTGTTCTATTTGGTCTCGAACTCTAAAAGGGATTGAAATAAATGACCCAATAAGCTTTGCTTTAACCGATAGAATTAGTCTAGTAATATTTATAATTTCTTTATTAATTTTTACTTTCGCTCGTTACGAGATATTCCTTATATAATAGGTCCCATAATGAGCATTATAAATTTTTTAATTATTATCTTGGGCGTCTCGCTAAATGCTGCAGGTCAACTATTTTTGAAATCCGGTGCAAATATCATCGGGCCTATAACATCTAATTCAAGCTTCACAGCATCTCTAACCTCAGCTTTAAATGTTTATATCTTTCTTGGTTTACTATGTTATATTTTATCTATCTCAGCATGGATAATAGCTCTAACTAGAGTAGATGTTAGTATTGCTTATCCGATGCTTTCCCTTGGATATGTAATAGTTACCATCGCTGCTTGGTTCTTATTTAATGAACCAATATCATCGATAAAAATTCTATCTCTCTTTATCATAATTGCTGGGATAGTCTTACTAGCAAATTCATGACAAGAGTCTTGATTACTGGAGCTAATGGGCTCGTGGGGTCAAATTTAAAAACTCTGCTTCTTCAAAATAATTTTAAAGTTTTTACAACAGACTTATTTGGAAATGTTAACTTTAAAGGCGATTTAAAAGATAATAATTTTGTAAAAAAATTACCTGAAGTGGATTGTGTTATTAACTGTGCGGCTGTTCAATACTTAAGTCCAAATATGCCATTTTTTCGAAGGAAAAAATATTTCATTGAAAATAACATTAACTCTCTCAAAAATTTGAAAGGTAAATATGATGGCTCAATTGACTTTTTTATTCAATTTGGGTCAAGCATGATGTATGAAGAAAACTTAACTGGGGAATATTGCTCCAATGATAGATTTGCCCCTTCTAATGGCATCTACTCTGAATCAAAATGTGAGGCTTATCGAGAGTTACATAAACTTAAATCCTCATCTGCACTTATTATTCCTAGCATCATTGCTGGGAGTGGCAGGAAAGGTTTCTTCTCATTCATAACCACATTAATTAAGCACTTTAGAATAGTAATAATGCCTGGGGATTGTTTGCATGTTACAAGTGTTGTGCATGTAAGTGATGTTTGTAGTTTAGTTTTGAAAGTATTATCTGCGAGGGCTCAGGGTATTTTTAATGTAGACTCTGATGAGAAAAGTTCGATTAGTGATTGGGTAGATTTAATATCTAAAAAATTAAATACGACTGCACTAAAAATTAAAATTCCTATAAATTTTTTTAAATTTCTTGGTTTTATTACTTGTTATAGATTCATTGCGAAGGAGCAATTAATGATTCTTGAGCGCCCTCATAGACTAAATTTACATCAATCTAAAGCACTTGGATGGGAGCCCATTTATGGCATACAGAAGATTATTGATGACACAATAGATTTCAAATAATGTTGGAAGTATTAATTTAAATATTTTATTAATTATGATTCTAGATACCTATTCTCTATTGCTTTTTGGAAGCCTTTTCTTTCAAAAAGCATATCAGTCCAACGCATGATGTTAGGTTTAAATGCTTCCTCTATTTTAAGAGTTTTAGCTAAATAAATTGCATAACTAACGCATATATCTGCAATAGTAAATCTATCTGAGCACAAGTATTCTCTTGATTCCAAAGATTTCTCCAACAGCTTTAATCTGGCAACAAACCATCTTCTATAACCTTCTGCAGCCTTATCCGCAACACCTACTTCTTGCAATGTGTACCTTAAGACAACGGTTTGTGGGAAAGTTAAAGTCGCATCTGAATGAGCAAGCCAATTTAAATAATGATGAAAATCAGCTTCATCACTATTAACTTTTAACTCGGTAGGACCATATTTTTCAACTAAATATTGACACATAGCAACTGATTCTGTCATTTCTACTTCGCCATCAATTAAATATGGAATGGTGCCAAGAATATTTACATCCATATATTCTTTATGCAAAAACCTTGGAGGAAATGGCATCATTTCAGATTCATAACTTACTCCCATCTCCTCTGCAGTCCACATTGGCCTTAAACCTCTGGAATCATTACAGCTATAAATTTTAATGCTCATTATTTTCTCCTAAAAAATAGAAAAGCCATATCTTTTAAATAAATTTCAAAAATGGTAATTATTTGTATATTATATTACCACTCAATTTTATTAAATAAAAATGCTAAGAAAAAATATTGCTCCTGAAATTAAAACAAATATTGATATCAATTCTGATGAATTTATTCACAACAAAAATGTGATGTTAAAGAAAATCAGTTTCCTTGATGAACTTTTAGACAAAGCTGAATTAGGAGGCGGAGCTTATCACCACGAAAGATTAGCAAAACGAGGCAAGATGCCTGTAAGAGAAAGGGTTTTTAATTTACTAGATCCTGATACACCCTTCCTGGAGATTGCTCCATTTGCTGCTTATGGAACAGACTTCACAGTGGGTGGTGGATGTGTTGCTGGAATTGGAATTGTTGCCGGTACTGAATGTGTAATCTTTGCTAATGATCCTTCGGTTTTAGCTGGCGCCATGACGGTTTATGTTGGAGAAAAATGGAACAGGGCAATGGAAATCGCTCGAGATAACCGTTTGCCCTATATTAATTTTGTGGAATCTGCAGGAGGAGATCTTCGAATGGGCACCGGTAAGAAAGGAGATCAACCACCCATCGCACCCACCATAGGTCATACTCATTTTGCAGCAACTGGAAGATATTTTTATGATCTTACAGAACTCTCTAAAATGCGCATTCCAGTGATATCAATTGTTTTTGGTTCTTCAACTGCCGGTGGTGCTTATCAACCAGGTATGTCTGATTACAATATCTTTATTAAAGATCAAGCTAAAGTTTTTCTTGCAGGGCCTCCTCTAGTCAAAATGGCTACTGGTGAAGTATCAGATGATGAGACCTTGGGTGGTGCAAAAATGCATTCAGAAGTTTCAGGTCTATCAGATTATCTAGCTGAAGATGAGATGGATGCTCTAAGATTATGTAGGAATGTAGTCTCACATTTACATTGGATCAAAGAGGGTCCCTTACCCATTTCAGATGCCGATAGTCCAAGTTTATCTGAGGAAGAATTATTAGGTCTTGTTGATGAAGAACTCAAAAGCCCTCTTGATATTAGGGAGGTGATTGGTCGAATTGTTGACGGATCAAGATTTGAAGAGTTCAAACCTCTTTATGGTAAAACTATGATTTGCGGATGGTCAATGCTTCACGGATATCCTGTTGGTATATTAGGAAATAATGGTCCCATCTATCCGGAAAGTGCTGAAAAAGCTGCAACCTTTATCCAACTATGTAATAAACGAAACATACCATTAATTTTTCTTCAAAATGTCACGGGGTTTTTAGTAGGAAAAGATTTCGAGAGACAAGCTATTATTAAAAAAGGCTCTCAGCTTATTAATGCAGTGTCTAACTCTAATGTACCTCATATCACAGTTATTATTGGTGCTTCATTTGGCGCAGGTACATACGCTATGTCAGGCAGAGCATATAATAATAGATTCACTTTTCTTTGGCCTACAGCAAAAATTGCTGTCATGGGTTCGAAGCAGATTGCTGGAGTAATGTCGATTGTTCGAAGAGGTCAAGCAGCAAGAAAAGGTGAAAAATTTGATGAAAAACTTGATGCTCAAATCGTAGAGACAGTTGAGCAAATGTCAGATCAAATGTCAGAGGGTCTTGTCGCAAGTAGCATGGTAACAGATGATGGGATTATTGATCCAAGAGATACTAGAAGCGTTATTGGATTTTGTCTGTCTATAGTTTCTAACGCTTCAATAGATGGTGCTAAAGAGTACGGGGTATTTAGATTATGAGGTTTAATTCAATTCTTGTTGCTAATCGTGGAGAAATTGCATGTCGAATCATGCAAACCGCTCAATTTATGGGTATTAAATGTGTAGCTGTTTTTGTTGATGCTGATAAGGATGCTCCATTTGTAAAGATGGCTGATGAAGCCATCAAGTTATCTTCTGGCTATATGGAGGGTTCTGCCATCATTGATGCGGCTATACAATCTGGAGCAGAAGCAATTCATCCAGGATATGGATTTTTATCAGAAAATGCAGCCTTTGCAAGAAAAGTTATAAGCAATAAATTAATTTGGATTGGTCCATCCCCCCATGTAATCAAAGTAATGGGTGATAAATTAAAAGCTAAAGAACTAGCTGAAAAATCTGGGGTTCCCACTCTGCCAATGACCTCAAATACCAAAGATGTAAAAAGTATTGGCTACCCGATCTTGATCAAAGCTGCCGGTGGAGGTGGTGGCAAAGGAATGCGAATTGTTAAAAAAGAAAGTGAATTAAAAGATTCAATTATAAGCGCCAAAAGAGAAGCTCTCTCAGGTTTTGGTGATGACAGAATTTTTATAGAAAGATATGTAGAAAAATCGCGTCATATTGAAATACAAATCTTAGGTGATGAACATGGTAATGTAGTTCATTTGGGAGAGCGTGAATGCTCCATACAAAGAAGACATCAAAAAATTATTGAGGAGTCGCCTTCTCCAAGAATTGATCCATTTTTACGAGAGGAGATGGGTCAAGCAGCAGTTAAATTAGCTAAAAAAATTAAATACTGCTCTGCAGGAACAGTTGAATTTTTATTTGATGATAAAACAGATGAATTCTGGTTTTTAGAGGTTAATACTAGACTGCAAGTTGAGCACCCAGTTACAGAAGAAGTTACAGGAATAGATTTAGTTGCTGAGCAAATCAAGATAGCGAGAGGAGATGAGCTTGAATTTGCTCAAGATGATATTGATTGGCATGGACATGCAATTGAAGCAAGATTATATGCTGAAGATCCTGGAAATAACTTTTTACCTGAAATAGGAACATTGCACGCATATAATACTACTCTAGCTTCAGAAGTAAGATGGGATTCAGGGGTGGAAGAAGGTAGTGTCATTGGAACAGATTTTGATCCAATGCTATCTAAGGTTATTTCTTGGGCACCTAATAGAGTTGATGCTGCAAATAAATTGGCACGTGGACTTGAGAGAGCTCACATGGGAGGTGTAATAACAAATCGTCAATTTTTAATTTCTTGCCTAAGAAATGAAAACTTCATAAGCGGAAATACGACAACAGACTTTATTGAACGCGAAGCTTTAGAAACTAAAAAGAATCTTTCTGTAAATGAGCTTCATCAAACATCAACAGCACTTGCTTTATGGCTAGCACAACAAAATAGAGTCTCTGACCCTGTTACAGGTTTTATGCCTGCAAACTGGACCAATGGAAGAATGCCTCTTCAAAGGGTTAAGTTACTTTTTATACAAGATGAGATAGAAGTGCAATACAAATTAAATAAAGATAATTTATATGAAGTTATGGGCTCCATTTGTGAAATTTACCATTGTGATAGTTCTGGCATTGATATAGAGATAGATTCTCACAGATTTTATGCTCATGTAACTGAGGCAAGCAGTGAAATCACTATTAACATGCCGTTTGGAGACGTTAATGCATCTGTTCTACCTAGGTTCATTGAACCGGGTAATGACGTCCTTGAGGGAAGTTTGATCGCTCCAATGCCTGGAAAAGTTATTGATGTAAAGGTTAAAAAAGGCAGTAAAGTAAAAGCTGGGGATACTTTAGTAATTATTGAGGCAATGAAAATGGAACATGCAATTAAAGCAACTGAGACAGGCAAGATAGCTAAAGTGATGATTAAACTTAATGATCAAGTTGACAACGGAGCTACCCTTCTCGTTCTTGAAAAATAGCATGAAATCTCAAACTATCCTCTCAAGCAAGTCACCTCAAATTGGAAAGCGTCATCTTGAGGTGATGGATGAGCTAGAAAGTATGCTTGATCAAGGAAAGTCATTTTCAACAATGTCTGATCTTGCAAAAAAATTGAAAATTTCATTAAGAACTCTATACGAAATTGCACCAAGCAAAGAGGAGCTTATAGTGACAACCGTTGATAGAGTGTTAAAAAAACACGGTAAGATTGCTATGGATGCAATGAACATTCATTCATCTCCAATTAAAAAATTAGAAAGTTTTTTAACTGTTGCCAATCAAGCAGTTGGGCCAAGATTTGAAAGATTCACACTATCTCTTAGTAGTTTAAATTCGTCTAAGCCAATGGTGGACTATCATGAGCAATACATAACAGACCTAATAAAAAATCTTTTAGATGAAGCAAGAATTAAAAATGAGATCAAGGAAATTGATACTCAGGCAACTGCATTACTATTAGGAGGCCTTGGTAGATATTTTCAATCTAAGAAACTCTTAAAAGATTTGCATCAAACTCCTGAAAAAACTAGTAACTTCTTAACAAAAATCATTATTGATGGCATAAAAATGGATAAATCTTGAGCAAAGAAATTATAAGGATTGCAAATTGTAGCGGCTATTACGGAGATAAATTATCTGCTGCTAAAGAAATGGTGGATGGAGGACCTATAGATGTACTGACTGGAGACTATTTAGCAGAACTCACCATGACAATTCTTTTTAATCAAAAGATGCAGCGAGGAGATGATAAGGGATACGTGGGTACTTTTCTCAAACAAGTGAAAGCAGTAGCTAAGTCATGCAAAGAGAAAAATATTAAAATTGTTACAAATGCGGGTGGCTTGAACCCCTCTTCTATGGCTAATGAAATAGAAAAAATCTTAGATGACCTCAATATTTCTCTAAAAGTAGCTTACATAACTGGCGATGATTTAATACCAAGAATGGAGTCCTTAAAAAATGAAGGAGAATCATTTTTTAATATTGATAAAAATATCCCGATTGATAAATCAGGATGTCAAATACTCACAGCAAATGCTTATCTTGGAGCTTGGGGAATTAAAGAAGCATTAGATGAGGGAGCTGATATTGTAGTATGCCCAAGGGTGACGGATGCTGCAGTAGTCATTGGTCCAGCAGCATGGAAATTTAATTGGAAGAGAGATGACTATGATGCATTGGCTGGTGCATTGGCAGCCGGTCATATCATTGAATGTGGTTGCCAGGCAACTGGCGGGAACTATTCTTTTTTTAAAGAGGTGCCCAGCTTTGACAATGTGGGCTATCCAATAGCTGAAATCAAAAACGATGGAAGTTTTTACATTACCAAACATCCAGGCACTGGGGGTTTAGTATCTACCGGAACTGTAACAGCGCAGCTTTTATATGAAATTAGCGCTCCTGCATACTTAAATCCAGATGTCATAGCTCATTTTGATACCTTGAATATTGAGGAAGTCTCCAAAGACAGAGTTTATGTAACAGGTTGTAGGGGAAGCTCACCAACTAATACTCACAAAGTCTGTATTAATCTTGGTGGTGGTTATAGAAATGGTATGGAGTTTATTCTTACAGGCATGGATATTGAAGAAAAAGCTCAAATTATAAGTGATGCACTATTTAACTCTGTTGGAGGCAAAGAGCAATTTGATGAGGTTTCAATTTTATTAGATAGAACCGACAAAAAAGATCCCAATTCTAATGAAGAAGCAATGGCCTCTCTTAGAATTTCGGTCAAATCAAAAGATCCTGATTTAGTTGGCAGAATGTTTACAGCAAAAATGATAGAGCTGGCTTTAGCCAATTATCCAGGATTTTTTACTGGAGGCGGAGTAAGATCTGGAGGACCGGTCTTAGTCTATTGGCCTGCTTTGATAGATAGCAAACACATAGAAGAGACTGTTCATATAGACGGCAAAGAAATTAATGTAAAGCCAACTAATCAACTTGATTTAGAAGAAACCTATTATCAAAAACAACCAATTGAAATACCTCCTCCTCCATCGGGTCAAACTCTCAACAAACCATTAGGAGAGCTCTTTGGTGCTAGATCTGGTGATAAAGGCGGTTGTGCGAATATCGGTGTATGGGCAAAAAATGAAAATGCATTCTCTTTTTTAAATAATTATCTAACTGTCGAAAAAATTAAAGAATTGATGCCTGACATAAGGAAATTTGAAATAGATAGGTATGAGCTTCCAAACATACTTTCACTAAATTTTTACATCCATGACATATTAGAAGATGGAGTTTCTTCTAACACTAGGAAAGATGGCCAAGCTAAATCTCTCGGGGAATACTTAAGAGCTAAGTATGCAGATATACCTAAATCTTTATTTGAGGAAAACATATGAGTGTAGATAAATTATCTTTAGAGGGTTTGAATTTTCAAGCAACCAAAGTAAGTATTAAAAATAATATTTTAACTATTACATTAAATCGACCTGAGAAAAAAAACGCATTAAATAATGTGATGATGAATGAGCTGAATTATGCTTTAGCATTCGCAAAACAAGAAAAAGAAATCAGAGTTGTTGTTATTGATGCGGAAGGAGATATTTTTTGTGCCGGAGCTGATCTAAGGCTTGCTAAAGAAGATTCTAATGTCCCAAAAATAAAGGGTGCAGATGATATCAGTTTCTCTCTTAGAAGACTGCACAAACCAGCTATATGCAAAATTCAAGGCTCTGTTTTAGCCGGAGCCTTGTTGATTTTAACCAATGCAACACATGCCATAGCAGTCGATACTGCAAAGTTTTCAGCGCCTGAGATACACAGAGGCTTGTGGCCTTTTATGGTCATGGCTGGATTATTCAGAGTGATGCCTAAAAGAGCTGGGCTTGATTTTATTATGCGAGGTCAGCCCATCAATGCCAGTCAGGCTGAAAGATGGGGGTTGATTAATGAATCTGTAGCGGCTAGTGAATTGAATAAAAGAGTTAGCGAGCTGGCTGAAGAACTAGCTAGTCTGGCGCCAGGCACTATGCAATTTGGTCTAGAGGCATATGAGAAACAAGACGCTTTAGAATTTGACGAGGCTCTGCCTTATTTACAAAAACAAATTGCTAAATGTTTTAAAGGTGATGATGCTAAGGAAGGTATTGCTGCATTTTTAGAAAAAAGAAAACCTAATTGGAAATAAATAGGGAAGAATTATGGATTTAGAATACGGGCCTGAATATCAAGACTTCACAAAAGAGGTTGAAAGCTTTTGTGAAAAATATAAAGGATTGTCTTTTACGGATGGTTCTAATAATCCATTAGGAAGTTCAGGAGGTTCTGATGGCCCCCAAATGTCTAGGTCTGAATGGCAAAAAACCTTAATTGAAAATGGCTATTTTGCTCGCTCAGTGCCAAAAGAATATGGAGGATATGGCGGCGAAGCAGATATTCTAAAAAGCAGAATTATTGCTGCAGAATTTTCAAAATCTAACACTCCGGGAGCAATGGGTGGTCAAGGGATTGATATGCTCGTTCCCACTCTATTGGAGATGGGTACTGAGGAACAAAAACAAACCTATATCAAACCTACACTTCATGGAGAAATGATTTGGTGCCAAGGTTACTCTGAGCCAAATGCGGGGAGTGATCTGGCAAGTTTACAAACTAAGGGGGACTTAGTTGGAGATGAATGGGTGATTAATGGTCAAAAAATATGGACCAGTACCGCCCAATACTCACAAATGTGTTTTTGTCTTGTTAGAACTGAACCAGATGCACCAAAACATGCTGGAATAAGCTACTTATTGATCCCAATGGATAGCTCAGGTATTGAAATTAGACCACTTGTTGATATGACTTTGAAGGCTGGATTTAATGAAGTCTTTTTTACAGATGTAAAAATTCCTGCAGGCAATATTGTAGGCAAAAGAGGTGAAGGCTGGGCCGTTGCAAATGCGACTTTAGGGCATGAAAGAGGTTCCTTGGCTCCACCAGATGCAACCATGAATAGAGTAAATATGCTGATGCATCTAATGAAAGAAGAAACGTTAGATGGAAAGCCATTAATCGAGCATCCAATTTACCGAGATCGATTAATGCAAATTCAAGGCAAAGTTTTAGCACAACAATCGCATGCCTTAAGACTGTTATCAGCTAAGTTAAATCCAGGAGCTGATGTCAAGATAGGCAAAATGATACAAAAACTCACTGGAACAGAGTTAAGGCATGAATTAGAAGGCCTTGCCATTGATGTGATGGGTGAGATTGGAACCTTGTATGAAGATAGCCCGCATCTTAAAAATGACGGCACATGGCAATTCATATACATGTATTTTCTCGGTCTCATTATCGGTGGAGGAACCAGTCAAATTCAAAAGAATATCATTGCCGAGCGAGGTCTAGGCATGCCCAAAGAACCAAAAGTAGAGGAAGCATAAAATGTATTTTGGCTTATCAGAAGAACAATCCTTTTTTCAGGACAATGTAAAAAAGTATCTAGCAGAGCATGCCACCATAGATAATATTAAACATATTACTAGCGGTGATAAAAAAAATCTTTCTGCGGAGATTCATCAAGGTCTTCTTAATCTAGGTATAAATGGGCTATTAATTCCAGAAGAATTTGGTGGCCTAGGCCTGGATTTGCTTTTTGCAGCTGTTGTTTCAGAAGCTTTGGGAGGTGGGGTGGGCCCTACTCCATTTATTGCACCCTATGTTATGGCGCCAACAGCTATTAAACATGCAGGTAGTAAAACTCAGCAAGAAAATTATCTTTCTAAAATTGCCTCTAATGAAAATCGTTTTGGAGTTGGGTTTAGTGAATTCATTGGCAAAAGAAATGATGCTGGAATAACTTTTTCAGACAGCACATTAAACGGAAGAGCTATGTTTGTGCTCGATGCAAATGACGCAACACATTTATTGCTTGCAGATGAAAAAGGTCAGATATTTGTTGTAGATGCAAAATCTGCAGACTTAGAAATAGTCAAACTAACCACAGTGGATAAAACCAGACAATATACAGAGGTAATTTGCAAGAACTTAGAAGCAGAACTGCTGGAACATTCATCTGATTCAATAAATCCAATCAATCAAGCAATTGATACTGGTAGGATTATGCTTGCTGCAGATTCTCTTGGGGCTTCACAAACCATGATAGACAAGGCAGTAGATTATGCTAAGGAGCGAAAGCAATTTGGCAGAGCAATAGGATCATTCCAGGCTGTAAAGCATATGTGCGCAGAGATGGCCGCTGACTTGGAGCCCTGCTATGCATTAGTTTGGCACGCTGCGCATTGCCATGACCATTCTCCTGCTGAGGCTAGATTAATGGCTTGTCATGCAAAAGCACACGTCTCCGAAATGAGCAAAGGCATAGCGAAGAAAGCCATAGAGGTTCATGGCGGCATGGGTTTTACAGATTTGCTTGGCCTGCATTATTGGTTCAAACGAATTGGATTAAATCGTCAAATTCTTGGTAGCCCAGAACTTATTCGAGAAGAAGCATATAAAACGCAGGTTTAAATTAAATTTTTTGAAATTGCTTCTTCTAAAAGATGTAAGCGATCATTGCCGAAAAACATTTTTTCTTTATAAAAAAAAGTCGGAGAACCAAAACCCCCTCGCTCAATTAATTCATCAGTGTTTTTGATCAATAGATCTTTTGCCTCCTGCGAAGCTATGAATTTTTTAAATTCTTCAGTATCTAAGTTAGAATTCTTAGCAATATCAACCAATAAGTCTTCCTGGCTGATATCCTTGCCTTCACTCCAATAAGCTTGAAATACGTTATCTGCAAACTTAGCTAATAGATTTTCTTTGTTGGCAAATAAACAACCTCGCATTGCCTTGACGGAATTAACTGGAAATACTTCCGGAAAACTAATGCTAATTCCTCTAACCTTTGACCATAAATGTAAGTCATCATTTGAGTAGCTGAGCTTTAAAGGATTAGGTTTTTTTCTAAACTCATACACGTCTTGATTAACGGTATTAAAAACTCCTCCAACCAGCACTGGCTTCCAGTCTATATCTAGCTCATGTCTTTGTGATAATGATACAATTTCGGCAAATGCTAAATATGTCCAGGGACTTGAACAGTCAAAGTAAAATTCTATATAGTTAGCTTTCATTATTAATAAATATTGTAAATTAATTATCTTGTTTAAACAGAAAAAAGCTTTTAGCTTCTTAGCGATACTGTTACTGAGCATTGGCGTTGGGGCAAAAATAAATATACCGGTATCAGAGGAAAAACAATTTCTGTGTCAGGAAATTTATAAAAAGATGGTCAATGAACATTTTTTTAATGATAAGGACTTGACCTCCATTAATTCTGAAATATTTGATGCATTGGTGGATCAGCTAGATTCACAGAAAATATATTTCACAGAAAATGAAATGGCTTCATTTAAAAGGAAATTTTCTCGATTTGACGATGTAGCTAGCTTTAAAAAAAAATACTCAAAAGCCTCTCTTTGCTCAATAGACTTAAAGTCTGAGTTTGCATTTATAAATCTTTACTTTAACCGACTAATTGAGGCAACTAACTATCAACTCAGAGAAGTTTCTAAAAAGAATTTTGATTTTACAAAAGAAGAAATTATCTTAATTGATGATGATCAAAAAAAATGGCAAAAGAGCAAATTTGAACTTAAAAAAGTATGGAGAAAACTAGCAAAAAATGATGTTTTAACATCCATACTTGCCGATAAAGAATTAGACGAAGCAACAAAAACTATTGAGAAAAGATATAAAAATAGACTCCGTAGAATCTCTCAAAGAAATGAGGAAGATATCTTTTCAATTTCTATGAATAATTTGACGTCCTATTTTGATCCACATTCATCATACTTCTCTCCTAAATCAGCTGAGGATTTTGAAATGACAATGAGTCTTAAGCTTGAGGGAATTGGAGCCTTGCTTACAACAGAAGATGATTATCCGACCATAGTAAGTGTTGTACCTGGGGGTCCAGCAGAAAAAACAGGAAAAATTCATCCAGATGACAAAATAGTAAAGATATCTCAAGTTGAAGAATCCAATTCAGCTCCAACTGATGTAGTGGGATGGAGAATAGATGAAGTGGTTCAATTAATTCGTGGTAAAGCTGGCACTCAAGTTGAATTAGAGCTTATTCCAGGAAAAACAGAGGATTTTAGTGAAAGAAAATTTGTAACAATTACAAGAGAAGAGGTAAAACTTGAGGAACAAGCAGCAAAATCAAGAATAGTTGAAATCCAAAGAAATTTGCAAACAATAAAAGTTGGCATAATAGATTTACCGGCTTTTTATATAGACTTCAAAGCATGGCGAAACAGAGATCCTAATTATAGAAGCAGCTCAAAAGATGTTGAAACCATACTAAGAACATTTGCTGATCAAAGAGTTGATGCTGTCTTAATTGACCTCCGAGGTAATTCCGGTGGCTCGCTCTTTGAGGCAAATAAATTAACTGGATTATTTGTTTCCTCTGGAGCCACACTGCAAGTCAAAGAGAGTAATGGCAGCGTAAGACCCTGGGGAGATGCTCGAGCTAAGCAAATTTGGAAAAAACCAATGGCAGTTATGGTGGATAGATATTCTGCATCTGCATCAGAAATTTTTGCAGGAGCTATTCAAGATTATCAAAGGGGAATAATCATTGGACAAAAAACATTTGGTAAAGGGACTGTTCAAAAATTAGATAATTTGAGCTCAGGGCAAATCAAGATTACTGAATCAAAGTTTTATAGAATTACTGGGGCTGGAATGCAAAGCAAAGGCATACATCCCGATATTACATTACCAAGCACATGGGATATTGAAGAAATTGGTGAAAGTTCATACGATACGGCTCTTCCATGGGATGAAATTAAACCAGTACGTTTCAAGAAATTCTCTATGATACCAACTTTGATTTCCAAATTAAATAATGAACATTTAACAAGAGTAGACCAAAGTCCTAACTTACAATACATCCTTGATATAAGAAAAAGATATGAGATCCAAAAAAATAAGGAGGTGATCTCTTTGAACTTGACTAATAGAAGAGTTGAAAAAGAAGAAAGACAATTATGGGCTTTAGATATAGAGAACAAAAGACGCGCTTCTCTTAATTTAGAAACTTTTAATTCTTACAAGGCTATGCAGGATTACAATGATGCCAAGGAAACTGAAGATGATGAGAGAGATTCTGAGATAGATATTGATAATGACTATCTTCTAAATGAAGGTATGCAAATACTTTCAGACTATGCAATATTTGATCAAAACATTTACCTATCTAAAGCAGCATAAAATATGAAAATTGTATCTTTTAATATAAATAGCATAAGAGCTCGCCCTCACCAACTTATTCATCTGCGAGATACCATCGATCCTGATGTAATTGGAATACAGGAAACTAAAGTAAATGATCCTGAGTTTCCGATTGATGAAATTAAAAAAATTGGGTATCACCCAGAATTTTGGGGGCAAAAAGGCCACTATGGAGTCGCAATTCTAAGTAAAAAAAAGCCTGAGAATGTACAAAAAGGTTTTGTAAGTGATTCAGAGGATGATCAAAAAAGATTCATTCAAGCTACTTTTAAATGGAAAAGAAAAAAAATTACAATCATGAATGGATATTTTCCCCAGGGAGAAAATAGATCCCATAAAACTAAATTTCCAAAAAAAATAAAATTTTATGATGATTTAGAAAAGCACATAAAAAAAATAAAGAAGATTGAAGAAAATTTAATTGTAATGGGCGATTTTAATGTTGCTCCGACTGATTTAGATATTGGTATAGGTGAGCAAAATGTAAAAAGATGGCTTCGTGACGGCAAAACTGCATTCCTACCTGAAGAAATTGAAATGTGGAATAAAATTAGAAACTTAGGTTTTGTGGATTCATGGCGAAAACAAAATCCTGAGGAGGGATCAATTTATTCATGGTTTGATTACCGCTCAAGAATGTTTGATGACAATCCTAAGAGAGGACTAAGAATTGATCATATTTTAATATCAGAAAATATGGTGCCACTAATTAAGGAGACTGGCATAGATTATGTTACCAGGGCCATGGAAAAACCCTCGGATCACTGTCCAGTATGGATAACCTTGAAATAAAACACACTTTATTAACCCTATCATACTAAGACTTTCTTCAGTTACGCTTAGATTTAAAGAATTTTCTTAGCAATGCAGCTGACTCATTTTCTAAATCTCCATAAGCATAGAGCACTTTATGATTCAAATGATCGGAGTCAAGGAAATTGTCTATTGAAATTATAGATCCCGTTTTGGGCTCTTTTGCGGCAAAATATAAATTACTTATCCTTGCATCAACAATAGCTTTAGCGCACATATGGCATGGCTCCAAAGAAACATACATATTACAGCCTATCAACCTATAATTATTAACAATTTTAGCTGCATTATTGATTGCAATTATTTCTGCATGCGCAGTTACCGAGTTCCGTGAAATTACCTGATTAAACCCAGAGCCAATAACTTTATTATCTTTAGTAATTATTGCTCCAACTGGCACTTCATTTTCCTTGAATGCCTTCTCAGCTAAACTTAATGCAAGTTCCATAAATCTA
>CABXFE010000002.1 GCA_902511425.1 uncultured SAR86 cluster bacterium | reverse complement strand
GTCTAATTCACCGGTTATCTTTCCAGTAGTTTCATCTGATGTGCCCTTTTCCGTAAAAGTCTCTACATTAAAAAAGTTAGTCACATTTGTTTCAAATGTGTCTTCTGAATATCTCATACCAGCAACTAGACGAAAGTCATCACTGACACTGTATGTTCCTTGCCCATAAAATGAATATGAATCTCTTGTGGGAAGTGCATCAGTAACAAAATCCCAATCGGCTCCAAAAACATCAAACCTTCCTGGAATTCCATAATCATGTGTATAGCAATATGCCGAATTGGCAAATAATTCTTCACATAAATATCTTAATTGTCCAGTTAGGTCATTGTCTCTATAGCCCCTTATAGTATTTTCTATTTCATGCTCCATATAGAAAGCACCAATTGTCCAATCAAGCTTTCCATTTAAAATTGGTTCATTAGAAATTAAATTAATTTCAAACGTAGTTGTATCTACAACAGAAGTTTCAGGATTGAATTCAGCTCTTTGATAACGCGCATATTTACACTCGTCAGGCTGCGGAAAAATTTGTATACAGACTTCTTGGACTGGAGGCAATCCAGGAATCGATTTAACAAAGTCACCGTAGTTATGTCTATCATTGTCTCTAACGACAGAAATATCATCCTCTTGGATGCTGGCCATGGCTTTAAGAGATGCAAAACCCAAATCTGTTTCATAAATTGCTGCAAAGATTGAAGAGGTTAACTCATGTTTTGAGATAGTATCTTGGGATAATTTTCTGATATTAGGTGTTGGGTCATCAATGCCTCGCATGGCAGATCCGTTTCTGTCAACCTCAAAAAACTGTCCAAAGAATCTTAAGCTTGAACTTGCATCCAGATCAATCAGTAAATCACCACGGACACTAAGGCTGCTTGCATCATCTAAATCTTGGCCGGTGAAAACATTATCTGTAAAACCATCTCTTTCGGTGATGGCAAAAGAAATTCTGCTAGCAACATTATCTGCAAGTGGAATATTATTAGATGAACGGAATTTGGTAAGACCGTAGTTCCCAAAAGTAATATCTGATTGACCTAGATATTCCTCCATTGAGGGCTTTTTGCTAATTACATTAATAGCTCCGCCGGTGGAGTTTTGACCAAATAAAGTGCCTTGTGGTCCTCTAATAACTTCAATTCTATCTACATCAATGAAATCGGTTTGGAGTGCAAATGGAGAGGCAATAAAAATTCCATCCATATGAAATGCTACTGATGGAGCTGCTATAGCATTTTGATTAGTTTCATTTCCAACTCCTCTTATGGATATAACAGTTTTATAGCCCTCATTCTTTGCAACAGTCACCCCGGGAACAATTGCACTTAAATCCACCATTGATTCGATATTTTTGGATTCAATATCTTGATCACTTATTGCTGTAACTGCTTGAGAGATATCTTGCAGGCTTTCACTTCGCTTTTCGGCAGTAACAAATACCTCTTCAATTACATTATCTTGAGCAAGCAATGGGAATCCAAAAACCAATAAAGAAATTGTTAATAAAAATTTTTTATGAAAGGAGATGTAGTTCATTAAAATACCCCAAGGTTTTTATATTAATTTTAAAGAAGTTTTAAGAAAAACTTTCATATTTATTATTGATGCAACATTAATGCCAAAAGATTAAAAATATATAAGTTAAATTTTCAGCTAATATAGCGAAGAATTATTGTATCAATCTATTTTTTGCCTTAAGTTATTTTTGAACTTATAACAATCTAATATTATAAGTTGTAAACTAAATTTTTAGATAATATTTTCAAATTTAATGCTAGAGAAAATTTTTCAGTTAGAAAAAAATAATACAACAATTAAAACAGAATTAGTTGCAGGCTTTACAACATTTATCACCATGGCATATATCATTTTTGTTAATCCACAAATGATGTCATCTGCTGGCATGGATCAAGGAGCAAGCTTTGTTGGAACCTGTATAGCAGCAGCAATAGCATGCATATTAATGGGTCTATACGCTAATTGGCCAATCGGATTAGCGCCTGGAATGGGGCTTAATGCATTCTTTACTTATACAGTAGTAGGTGAGATGGGGTATACATGGGAAATTGCTCTTGGCGCTGTATTTATTGCTGGTATTTTATTTTGGATAATGAGTATTACTCCGATTCGACAATGGATGTTAGAGAGCATACCTATGAATCTTAGGATTGCTATGGGCTCTGGCGTTGGACTTTTTATTGGGCTTATTGGTTTAAAAAATGGTGGAATAATAGTTCCTAATGAAGCAACTCTTCTGAGCATGGGCGATTTTCTGAGAGCTGAGACTATCCTTTCCATGCTTGGATTTCTTTTAATAGCAATTTTGGCAGTTCGAAAGATACCTGGTGCAATTCTTCTTGGTGTAATGATGGTAACAGTCACATCAATTTTTATTGGTATTGTTCAATTTCAAGGGTTAGTCTCCTACCCTCCAGCTTTTATGCCTGTATTTATGAAATTAGATATTTTGGGAGCGCTTGATTTGGCAATGATCAGTGTGATTATGTCGTTTCTATTTGTAAATTTATTTGACACCGCAGGGACACTTCTTGGGGTAGCTAATCAAGCAAAGTTAGTTGATGAATCTGGAAATGTGGATAATCTTGATAAAGCTCTCAAAGCTGATAGCTCCTCGAGTGCAGTTGGAGCTTTTTTAGGATGCGCACCGGTTACAAGCTATGTAGAAAGTTCTGCTGGTGTTGAGGCTGGCGGTAGGACAGGATTGACCGCTGTAACCGTGGGCTTTTTATTCTTGATTGCAATATTCTTTTCACCTTTGGCAAGCATAATACCTGCGCATGCTACTTCCGGAGCACTTATATATGTAGCGATATTAATGTTGAGTGGAATGGAGAGGTTGAACTGGTCAGATACATCTGAACTTCTTCCAGCCTTAATCATCATTGTTATGATTCCACTGACTTTTTCCATTGCAAACGGAATTGCCCTAGGCTTTATATCTTATGTGGTGCTAAAAATTGCATTAGGAAGGATTGCACAAATATCTGCCGGAGCCTGGTTCCTAACTTTAATATTTTTATCTAAATTTATATTTCTTTAAGAAAATGAATTAGCTTCTTTGATAATTTGGAGCTTCTTTTGTGATCATTACGTCATGAACATGACTTTCAGTAATTCCAGCATTTGTAATCTCAACAAATTGAGTTTCTTTATGCATCTCCTTGATTGATTTGCATCCAACATATCCCATGCTTTGTCTTATACCTCCAATCAATTGATCGATTACATTTACAACCCAACCTTTAAAAGGCACTCTTCCTTCTACCCCCTCAGGAACCAACTTCTCATTACTTATACCATCTTGAGAGTATCTGTTTGTATCATTTCTCTCAGACATTGCTCCGATAGAGCCCATTCCTCTATAGGTTTTAAAACTTCTTCCTTGATAAAGTTCCAACTCTCCGGGAGCTTCTTCTGTTCCTGCAAAAATACCACCTAACATCACTGCATCTGCTCCAGCGGCAAGCGCTTTGGAAACATCGCCTGAAAATCTTATACCCCCATCAGCAATAAGTGGAACAGAACTAGTGGAAAGCTTTTCTTTTATTGAGAGGATAGCTGTGATCTGGGGAACTCCAATTCCTGCAATAATTCTAGTTGTGCAAATTGACCCGGGACCCATCCCAATTTTAACTGAATCAACACCAGCATCTATCAAGGCTTGAGCTCCCTCGGGAGTTGCAACATTACCGCCCATAACATCTATATCTGGAAGCTCTTTTTTAACGAGCTTTATAGTATCAATTACATTCTGAGAATGACCATGAGCGCTATCTATTATCAATAAATCAACTCCTGCCTCAGATAAAGCCCTAGCCCTATCAAGGGTTTCTTCTCCAGTTCCAAGAGCAGCACCAACTTGCAACTGACCTCTAGAATCTTTAGTTGCAAGCGGATGCTCGGCAGATTTATCAATATCTTTCATGGTGACCAATCCAGTTAAAGAGCTGTCTTCATCGGTCACTAGAATTTTTTCAATTCTATTGTTGTACATTAATTTCTTGACCTCTTCTTGATCAAAACCTTCTTTTACTGTGATTAATTTTTCATATGGCGTCATAATTGAAGAGACTAGATCAGATAAGTTATCGGCATATCTAAAGTCTCTCCTAGTAACAATTCCCATTAATCTTCCATTATCAACAACTGGCATACCAGAAATGCTGAGCTCATTTGTTAATTGCATGAGCTCACTTATAGTTTTGGTTGATTGAATGGTTGAAGGATCTCTAACGACTCCACTTTCATATTTTTTTACAGCTCTAACTTCTGCGGCCTGTTCTTCAATTGAGTTATTTTTATGCAGAATTCCAATCCCGCCATTTTCAGCAAGCGCAATTGCCATGGCAGCTTCCGTCACTGTATCCATTGCAGCGGAAACTAGAGGAATTTTTAATGAGATGTTTCTTGAGACCTTTGTTTCTAGTTGAGCTTCGGCAGGAAGAAAATCCGTAAATCTTGGCAAAAGCAGTACGTCATCAAAAGTTAAGGCTTTATGTTTGATCTTTTCCATAACGGATTATAGCGTATGCCTTTATTAAAAAAAAGATTGGTTCTAGAGAGCCATTAGTTAAACTGTATCTGAGCACTACAATGCGTCAAAAATCTCATCAGATTTAGCAGCACAAATAAAATCATTCATGTGCAAACCCTTAATTTTATGCGACCACCACTCCAAGCAAACACTTCCCCATTCGAGAGTAATTTTTGGGTGATGATCTTGTGATTCTGCCAAATCAGCAATTAAATTAGTAAAAGCAATAGAATGCTCATAATTATTAAATTTAAATTCTTTTATGAGTTTTGAGATATCTGAATTATCAATAATCCAGCCATCGAGATCGTTTAAAAGCTCTATCTGTTGATCATGCGGAACTAATGGAGCGCCTATTTCACATGCACTACAAGTTCCCTTCGAAAGTTCTGTCATACCCCGCCCTTTGTGAGTTTTGCAGGGTTTAATAGAGTCTTTAATTGCTTAAGCGATAACCCAGTTTCTTCATGAGCAACATCAATAATAGACCTTTTTTCTTTGTATGCTTTTTTAGCAATATACGCAGCCTTTTCATAACCGATTTCTCTATTCAATGCTGTTACCAATATTGGATTCATGCCAAGTGATTCTTCAATATTCTTTTTATTAACTTTAAAAGTTTTAATTGCTTTATTTGCCAAAAGTGGCATGGAATTAGACATCAGGCTAATACTTTTAAGTAAATTGTATGCAATTACTGGAAGCATTACATTTAATTGAAAATTTCCTGACTGACTTGCTATGGATACTGTTACATCGTTTCCAATGACATCGGCACAAGCCATAGCAACTGCTTCCGGTATCACTGGATTTACCTTACCAGGCATAATGCTACTTCCTGGTTGCAAAGCTTCGAGTTCGATTTCTCCCAGACCAGTAAGCGGGCCACTATTCATCCACCTCAAATCATTAGATATTTTAGTCAAAACCAAGCTAAGATTTTTGACACTAGACGATAATTGCGCAGCAGAGTCTTGAGCGCTTAAAGATTTGAAGTAATTTATTGACGTCTTTACATTTAATTTTGTCAATTTTGAAACCTCAGAAGCAAATACTTTTCCAAAATCTTTATGAGCATTAACTCCTGTTCCAATAGCAGTTCCACCTTGGGGTAACTGTGACATTTCTTTTGCAGCTGAAATAATAGACTTCTTCACAGCCTTTAATTGAGAGCTCCATCCTGATAATTCTTGTGAAAAATCTATGGGCATCGCATCCATTAAGTGCGTTCTTCCTGTTTTGACTTGACCCTTAAGTGATAATGCTTTCTTATCAATAACTTCAATAAGACTATCCAGCGATGGCAACAAAAGTCTTTGCGTATCTAATAGTGCAGAAATGCAAATTGCTGTTGGGATAACATCATTACTGCTTTGACTCATATTTACATGATCATTTGCATTAATTTTAATACGAGCTTTTTTTGAAGCTAAATTTGCAATCACCTCATTTGCATTCATATTAGTGCTGGTTCCAGAACCAGTTTGAAAAACATCTAGTGGAAATTGGCTATCATGATTTCCTGCTAGCACTTCTTTTGATGAAATTTTAATTGCCTGCGCTTTTCGTGAGTCAAGTAACTTCAATTGTTGATTGGATGCTGCTGCAGCAAACTTAATAACACCTAAGGCCTCTATAAAACTCCTTCCAAAAGGAAAAGCAAATTTAATACCGCTAATTTTGAAGTTTTCTAGCGCACGTTGAGTTTGAGCCCCCCAAAGTGCATCATGAGGAACATTTACCTCTCCCATTGTGTCTTTTTCAACTCTATATTTCATATTCGCTCCGTAATTGGGTAAACTATTTTACACTTTAAGGGATTCATTATGGCAAAAGTTGTACCAATTAGCATCGATATTAATAAAGGCAAGCTACCAAATAAGCCTAAAGGCATTGAAATGGTAGAATGCAAAACAATTGAAGAAACAAGAAGAGATCAATTACAAAGGCTAACTGCTGGATTTAGATTATTTTCTCATTTTGGCTTCGATGAGGGGGTAGCTGGGCATATTACGCTGAGAGATCCTGAATTTAGCGATCATTTTTGGGTAAATCCACTAGGTGTTCACTTTAGTCAAATCAAAGTGTCCGACTTGCTCCTTGTTAACCATGATGGTGAAGTTGTGCAAGGTGAAAGGCCTGTGAATGTTGCTGCATTTGCAATCCATTCAAGACTTCATAAAGCTAGGCCAGATGTAAACGCTGCAGCTCATTCACATTCACTGTACGGAAGAACTTTTTCAACTTTTGGAAAATTGCTTGATCCTATTTCTCAGGACTCGTGTGCTTTTTATGAACGGCAAGCAATACATAATCATTTTTCTGGAGTTGTAGAAGAAACTGAAGAAGGAGATAGAATTGCCAATGCTCTTGGAGACAAAACAGTTCTATTCCTTCAAAATCACGGCATCTTAACTACAGGGCCATCAATAGATATAGCTCTTTGGTATTATTTTTCAATGGAAAGATGCTGCCATTCCCAACTTATGGCTGATGCAGCTGGAGAAACTACAAAGATTCCACATGATACTGCAATTAAAACAAGAGAATTTATAGCCAACGATCTAGCAGCTTGGGCAAGCTTCCAACCCCTTTTAGATATGATTACTAAAAAAGAGCCAGACTTATTGGATTAATTAATTACCAATAATAGCTTTAGTCTCTAGGCATTCCATCAGCCCAGACATGCCATGTTCTCTGCCATTACCAGAAGTTTTAAATCCACCAAAAGGTGCTGCTGGCCCTCTTGCGCCACCATTGATACTTATTTGACCAGCTCTGATTCTCCTAGCAACTTGTTTTGCATGATCCTCATCTCCAGATTGGACATATCCAGCTAATCCATACTCAGTATCATTAGCAATTTCAATAGCCTCATCTTCTGACTCATACTTTAGTATGCTAAGCACAGGTCCAAAAATTTCCTCTCTCGCAATTGTCATTTCATTTGTCACATCAGCAAAAACTGTTGGTTTTACAAAGTAACCTTCTGACAAACCTTCGGGTCTTCCTAATCCTCCAGCAACTAATCTTGCGCCTTCATCAATTCCGATTTGAATTAACCTTTGCACTTTTTCATACTGAACTTTATTAGAGATTGGTCCAATTTTTACACCCTCATCTTCTGGGGAACCTACTACAGTTGAATTTGCAACTTCTGCCGCAGCTTCAACAGCCTTTTCATAATTTTTAGATGAAACAAGCATTCTTGTTGGCGCATTACATGATTGACCAGTATTCATAAAACAATGATTTGCCCCAGCGCTAGCAGCTTTTTCAATATCAGCATCATCCAGGATGATGTTAGCTGACTTGCCGCCGAGCTCCTGCGCAACTCTCTTCACAGTTGGAGCTGACGCTATAGCAACTGCAACACCAGCTCGTGTTGAGCCGGTGAAATGCATCATATCAATATCTTGATGCTCTGATAAAGCAGCTCCGACAATTGGACCCATTCCATTTACGAGATTGAAAACTCCGGGAGGAACTTTTGCAGCATCCAATATTTCGGCAAATATAATTCCACAAAATGGAGTTATTTCACTAGGTTTTAATACCATGGTGCATCCTGATGCGATAGCAGAGGCAACTTTTGTACACATTTGATTCATAGGCCAATTCCATGGAGTAATCATCCCAATGACACCTATTGGCTCTTTTCTTACTAAATAATTATTTTCAACCCCTTCAAATTCAAAAGTTTTTAACACCTCTAAGGTATCTTTAAAATGAGATAGGCCAGATGTCACTTGAGCCACATTAGATAGCCATAATGGAGCGCCCATTTCTTTCGAAATTGTTTTTGCTAATTCTTCTGAACGTTTTTCATATTCAGAAATAATATTTTCAAGCAACTTAATTCTTTCTTCTTTAGAAGAGAAACCAAAAGTTTTAAATGCTTCTTTTGCAGAGGCGACTGCTAAATCAATATCTTCTTTAGTTCCAGAAGATATAGACCCGATTACAGATTCATCAGAAGGATTTATAACCTCAATCGTTTCTATGCCTGATGGATTAACCCATTCTCCATTTATGTAAAACTTTAGATGATCAGCCATATTTATACCTCACTAAAAAATTGAATTTAATTATAACGGATGTTTGTAAATTATCTCCAGCGTTGATTATGTAATGCAATAATCTAGATACTGGTATTTTCTCTGGCATCTTTGAACGCCTGAATGGCTCTAATACGAGATTCTTTCAAATCAAGCATTGGTGCAGGATAGTCAGTGGACGAAAAAAGATCGGTTTGTGGCTGATGAATTTGCGCAACAGGAACATCTTTTAATTCAGGGATGAATTTTTTAATAAATTCTCCATCAGGATCAAAATTTTGCGATTGAGTTATGGGGTTAAAAATTCTAAAGTAAGGTGCTGCATCTGTGCCGGTTGAGGAGCTCCACTGCCATCCACCATTGTTAGAACAAAAATCTCCATCTATCAAGTGTTCCATAAAAAACTTTTCTCCAAGTCTCCAGTCATGGAGCATATTTTTTGTGAAAAACATTGCAACCACCATCCTTAATCGATTGTGCATCCATCCTTCCGCAAGCATTTGTCTTATGCCAGCATCAACAATAGGAAAGCCCGTTCTACCAGTATAAAAAGCTTCGAGCTCCTCGCTTGAATGTCGCCACTGGATATATTTTGTATATTCTTGAAAGGGTTGGTTCATACTTACTTTGGGAAATGAGTGCATGATATTTCGATAAAATTCTCTCCAAACAATTTCATCAATCCACTTACAAATTCCTTTATTACCAGATGTAAACTCAAAATCATTAAGTTTTAAGCCCTCCAGGATGCATCTCTTAGGGGAGAGAATGCCAAGAGCTAGGTAGGGTGAGATTCTACTAGTTCCATCAATAATTGGAGAGTTTCTTAATTCACTATATGAATTAGCTTTTGATTGTAGGAAGTTTGCAAGCTTTTCCTGAGCAACACTTTCTCCAGCAGGCCAGAGGTCAATACTTGCTGAATGCGTTTTAACAAATTTTAAAGCAGATAAATCACTATGAATTGAGGAAGGCCGTTTTGGTTTTGATACCTTAGCTATGTCCAAGAAATTCATATCAAAGTTTTCAACCCACCTTCTCTTGTATGGAGTAAAAACTGAGAAAGGATTGCCTTGACCTGTCTTTAAATAACCTGGCGAATAAATAACCTGATCATGAAACGATGAAGAGCAAATATTGTTTTCCTTCAAAAACTTTATTGAATTTTGATCTCTAATAGTTTCGTTAAACCCAAACTCATTATTCCAGAATACATGGTCTACTTTCTGCTCGACTGCAATGGAGCATAAATCTTTTGGTAAGTCTTCGTAAGATTTTGTATTTATTGCAATAAGAGAAATGCCAAAGCTTTCTAGTGATTCTTTAAGCAGAATTAAATTATTAATTAAGAACTCGTGCTTAATATTTGATTCGTTATGAATTTCCCACTGAGAATGAGAAAAAATATAGATTGCGAGGACTTCTTCGCATTCACTCAAGGCAGCATTTAATGCAGGATTGTCATCAAGCCTTAAATCCGCTCTAAACCAAATTAATCCTTTTGCCATTAAGCCATCTCTTCAATTTGATTATTAGAAAACATTGCATCTACCCTATAATCTGGCTGAAGATTGCTTATTGATACTTTTCCCCCTGCGGCACTTACAATAGATGCACCAGCTGCAACATCCCATAGAAAAATTCCTTTCTCTTGATATCTTTCTGCTTTTCCTGCTGCTACATATACTGCTGCCATTGCTGCAGATCCAATCATTCTAATTTTTTTCCAAGACTGGAAGGTAGATATCAGTTGATTAAACTCATCATCTGAATAATTAGTTTTTGCTGGTATGCCTGTAACTAAAGTGGATTCATTTTTTAAAGATAATGAAGATACCTGGATTTCTTGATCATTTAAATAAGCTTTAGATTCCTTGTGCCCAGAGTAAAGCTCCTGATGATTAAAGTCATAAATGACCCCGAGTACTGGTTCCAATTCATGCATTAATGCAATAGAAACACAACTGATTGGAATACCTCTTAAAAAATTTGATGTGCCATCAAGGGGATCTATAACCCAGAAGAATTCCCCCTGTTCACCGCTGAGGCCAGTCTCTTCTCCCAGGATTGAATAATTACTGTGAGATAATACGTAATCTTTTATAATCTTCTCAGTATCAATATCAAGTTGAAGCTTAAGATCTCGATCCTGATTTAATAAAATTTTAAGATCACTCCCCTGAGCTTTGAACAAAAAGTCTCCAGCAAGCAATGCGGCTGATTTGGCGATTTGTAAAGACTGGTTAAAATCAATCATTTAAAAATGAACCTCTAAAGTAAGATCCAAAAAACCTAGAAATTGATTGAAACATGGACGAATTTTTAATCAATATAATAGCTAGCAATACAATCTCTCATGGTGAATTTTGATATGTAACTTGATAAATAACATTTGCTTTATCATCAGATAATAAAAGACTTCCGTCATTCCTAACCAATGGAGCTGAAGGTCTGCCAAAAACTTTGCCATTTTTTAGCCATCCAGTAATAAAATCATTTGTATTGATGACATTGCCACTTTCATCTATTTCAACTCGAATTACTTTATAGCCGACTTTTTCAGTTCTATTCCATGAGCCATGCAAGACTATAAAAAGATTGTTTTTCATTTTTGCTGGAAACATATCAGCGTTATAAAAACTTATGCCTGTAGGAGCAACATGAGCACCAAGCTCTAAGATTGGATCAACAAAATCATAGCCTGGATTTATATGACCAAATTCTGGATCAATAACCTTTGATGCATGCTTAAATGGGTATCCAAAAAACTGCCCATCAAAATCTACTCTGTTTAACTCACAAGATGGGGAGTCATCTCCTAGCCAATCTCTTCCATTATCAGTGAAAAAAAGTAGCTTACTGACTGGATGAAAATCAAACCCAACACTATTCCTGACCCCTTTTGCAATATAATTAAGCTCGCTATCTTGATACTTTAAAATTGAGGCATATTGAGGATTTTCCGATAGACAAATATTGCATGGCGCTCCAACATTAAAGTAAAGGCCTCCTTGTTGATCATGTCTTAGCCATTTCCAACCATGCCATTGATCATCAGGTAAATTATCTAATACAAGAATTTTTTTAGGAAAATTGGAATCAGTTGTGTAATTACTAATCCACTTTTCTACATTTTCAATTTTCCATATCTTGCTTATTTCAGAAAAATATAAATCTCCATCAAAAAGACTGATGCCCGTTGAATACTCAAGGTTCTTTGCAATAATAATTTTGGAATCGACTTGTCCATTTTTGTCAGAATCTATTAATGCTAATATCTGGCCACCTCTCTCTCCAACAAAAATAGTTCCATTTTCTCCTTCAGCCATCTGCCTTGGTGCATCTAAGTTTTCTGAGAAAATAGAAATTTCAAAGCCATCTTCTAACTCAAGATTGCTTAGATCTAATGCTTTTAGATTAAAGGGAAGAATATATATTGAGAGAAATACAAAAATAAATAAATTTCTCATAGTTACCTGTAAAAATAAAAGTCAGTTAAAATAAATCTATGTTGTTCAGTATAGCAGTCACCCTTCTTTTTTTAAGTTTTTTTGCTTCAGTTGTATTGACTGGTTACTTCAGAAATATAGCTCGGGCAAACAATATATTAATTGATATACCTGATAAAAGTCGAAAATTTCATTTTAGACCAACACCATTAATTGGTGGACTTAGCATTCATGCATCTATGCTCTTATCTTCGATGTTCATGCTTTTTTTGATTGACTATAAATATGATTTTCAATTTGATGGATTCTCTCTCATTAAACAAACGCAGATAGAAGCTCCCAGAGAGGTAAATTACTCAAAAAAACTAAGCATTAAAAATGAAGGCAACGGTAATGCTGAAAACTATAGATTAAACATCACTCATCAACAAAATTCTGGCAATGATTCTCAATCGTATGATGTAGATTTTGGATCTGATAACAATCAGTCTTTGAATATTACTCAGGTAAATAAAAATACTTTTAATGTGACTCTGCCAAATGGCCAAATCAAAACATTTCAAGCTATTAATTCTAAAATAATTGAGATTGATCCATCTGGTGAGCAAATAAGCCAACCAATAATAATTGAAAGTGAAACAAATCAATTTTTTTCTTTTTCATCCTTTACTGCCGCATTTATATTAATAGCTTTAGCTCTTCAGGTATTCATACTTTTAGATGATGCTTTTGGAATCAAAGCAACAAAAAGATTATTAATTCAGTCTGTCGCAACACTAGCTTTAATTCTAATCAGTGATATTTACATTTTAAATTTAAAAGTATCTTTATTGGGAATTGATATGCAGCTTGGGGTATGGGGAATACCTTTTACAATATTTGCAGTTGTTGGAATTGTTAATGCTTTTAACATGATTGATGGAATTAATGGATTGTGCGCTGGATTCGCTCTTATTGCCCTTGGCGCTCTTCAAGCTGGATCAGGTTTTGATGTTGCTAATTATTCTTTAGTAATAGCAATGGGAAGCATAATAGGATTCCTTTTTTATAATCTTGGTTTCCTAGGAATAAAAAGAAGAGTGTTTTTGGGGGACAATGGATCTACTTTTTTAGGTTTTTTGGTTGCATGGACATGTATTAACTATTCACAAAGCTCTGAAAATTTAATTCATCCTGTGACATGCTTGTGGATTGTTGCTATACCATTGTTAGATTGTTTAGGAGTGATGGCTGGAAGAGCTATTAAGGGGATTCTTCCCTTTAGTCCAGGCAGAGATCATATTCATCACAAGCTTCAAAATATAACTGGTAGCTCATCTAAAACATTGATAGGCTTGCTTGCTTTAGGGTCCTTGGTTGCTGGGGTTGGAATAATAATTGAAAAAACTTATCTTTCACCAGAATTTTCTTTTATGTTATTTATCATCTTTGCATTACTTTTTTATTACAGTTCAGGTAGATTATCCAATCATATTAAAGATCATGTTTGATCAAAATACACACTTAAATAAATAATATGCTTAAAAACCTTTTTAAAAAAAAACAGTCACTTGATGTAATTAATACTCATGAAGCAGATGTAGCATTACGATTGATGTTTGAGATAGCTATAAGCGATGGAAAGCTTGATAGCTCAGAATTAAGGCTGATAAAAAAAAGAGCAGACAAACTTGCCTCTGAGGATTTAAAAGCAAGCAGCATTGTGAAAAAAATTATCGATGAAACTGAGGAATCTGTTTCTTTTTATCCTTCAATAAAAAAAATTAATGATACGCATTCAAAAGAAGAAAAAATTGAGTTATTAAAAGTGCTTTGGGAACTTGTTACCGCTGATTCTGTGGTTGATGCTTATGAGGAAAACTTATATTTCCAAATTGCTGAATTGATTCAGATAAAGCGCTCAACTGCTAATCAAATAAAGCATCAAACTATTTAAGGTTTATTTACATAGATTGGAGAGGACCAAGCTCTTTCATTGGTCGTGCTTAGACAGTCATCTTTGAAATCAGTTTTAAAACTTCCCTTACAAAGCTTAAAACTATCTCTTTGAATAAGAGGTGACCCATTTATTGCTGATGTGGGGCTCTGTATTGCTCTAACATAATAAACACTGTCCCTTGCAAAATTTTCATCTTCAAAATTAACAATACACTCTCCTGTTCCTTGACATGGAATGGTTTTCCATGGATCTTGAATGAGAGGATTGACCGCCTCGCCAGCATAAATTTGTGGAGTGATCTTAATAATTTCAATTTTCTCAATGACCTCTCTTTCATTGCTTGGGTTATAACATTCTCCTGCACATAAATATTCCAGCCTTTCTGAAGAAAGTGAGTCTACAGATTCATCTGAACAACCTTTATTTTGTTTAAAACTTCCAGCGGCCTTTACGATAAATTGTGGATTTTGACTCATTGTGATTTCCGAGCCCATTGGGGCTTTTCCATCTGGAGAATTTATCAAATCAAACCATAATAATATTCTTGGCCCACTTGTACCGTAGACATTTTTATTTTTTAAGGCAGTCCAAATTTCATCCTTGCCTCTACCCTTTGCATGCACAGCCAATATTCCACCTGGATATACAAAACTAGATACTCTCTCACTGTCAGGCTGACTTTCGCCTGGATTGATTTTAGGTATTTCAGGGAAATTTGGATCTTCAGCCTTGTACTGGTATTCCCAGACCTTTGATTTAACACCAGTTGCAAAAGTCATCTTCCTTCTTTCATATTGTTTATACCCTGTTCCTGGCCTAGCAGTATGATCATCTGTAGAGGCTATAAATCCAAAATTATATCTTTGTGGGACGTCAAGAGAATCCTCAAAATTTGAAATAGCTAAAGCATATTGAGCAGATTGTTTTGGTCTATAGTTAAATGCTGGTTTAAAGCAATCTGAACATTGATCACAATTTAACCATTCTTCAGGCTGAGCTTCAGGAAAAACCATATTAGTATATGGTCCACCTGCTAAGGTATATTTTTTTGCAAGCTCAACTCTTGCATCACACTCGTCTTTTGTGACCCCATCGCAACGTTTTTTTTGCATTTCGCCAGCTTGCCAACAACATGGCAGAAAATCATCAGTTGGTTCAGGGCAACTCATTGTATTATCTTGAAGAAAATTTGCAGATACAATGTCCCTATATTCTTCACTGTTACCGTGACCGGACATAATTTCTAGAAGGATTTGTTTGCTTGGGTCATGGCCCTCAAAATTAAGGCGGTTATCCCAAGAAGTTCCCAATGGGACATGAAAACCCCATGATTGACCATGAGGAATTACAATGCTGTCTAGATTCCATTCATCTAACTTAGAAAACAAATCTCTAGGGGTTTGTGCATATTCATAACAATCATTCGGAAGATCTGGAGAAGCAACACCCTCCTCACAATATGGTATGTTTCTTACCTCATTGAGGAGCCATTTTAAATCTGAGTAACGCTTAAAATTCAATACATCTAGCCATCTCGCACCTACAGCTTGCTCAGTAGTGTCAAAGACCCCCAATCCTGAATCTGGAGTTCTTGCGCCAATCGGCCTAGCAGGAAGGTTTTGAATGTCTTTAAAAATTACATTTCTGTGGCCCCAGTGATTTTCTTTCGTAGTGCCAATTTGGGTCCACTCCCAACCCGGGAATACCACCAAATCATTGGTTGCTGGGTCGCTGTTTGAGATATTACATTGTTGAATAATCTTTTGTTGCTCACGCCAGTGATCCGGGGTTAAACCTTCAGCATGATCATTAAAGCTAAAAAAATCTAAATTTGCGCAATACCTGGCAAAATCACAAGCCATAGAACTATCATGGGCACCCTGAAGACCCATCATAGGTAGCTCTAGTGTGAAAGCATCAATAGAATAGGTTGTATGGACATGCAAATCTCCAAAAAGAATTTGAGATGTTTCATCCGAGTCGTCTACCATTAAGCTTTTTTTAGTCTGAAAAAATTTTAGATCTTGTTTATAAATTGCCTCTGAGGAGCGAGGGGGGCCCTCAACTGTTCCGGGGTCGACATCAGATCCACAGCCAAACAAAAGGTTTATTGCGATTAATGAAAAAAAAAGGAACTTCATTTGAATTGAAACCATCAGTAAACAGTTGCTGAACCGTATTCTTCAATTAAATCAGTTTCAATTTTTTTACGTTCAAAATCCATATCAAATTGTTTGCATGCACCCTGATTCCATCTGTAAAATTCATCCTCAAGATAATCCCCAATATTAAAAAATGTCTCTTGAACTAACAAGCATTTTTCTAATAATGTTCCCACTGGTGAAAGTCGAACATTTTCAGTTATAAATTCGAGAGACAGCATTTCTTTGTCTAGAGATAAATTTTTCTCAGAATCTAGTTTCATGAAGTTTCTATCCTTCGAATTAAATTTTTTCCACTCCTGACTTTTACCAGTATTCGGGATGCCAGTTTTTGCAAATGATGTCCAAGCTTGCATCATGGTTTCTTGCATTTGATCTCTTAATTCACCTTCAGGATAAACAAATCGTCCAATGGGGCCAAATTTAAAGTCACCAGTGATAAAAGAAATCTCAAACCCATGAGCCGCCCCAATTAAATTAGGAAAATCTGCAAAGTATGAAGAAGATTGATCATCCCAATCAAATCTATATGCATATAAAGAATCATAACCGGCTTTTTCTAACTCCATTAATGGCTCATCAACGCCCCTTAGCTTCCATCCTTGCGAACGAGTTTTCACCCAAAGTTTATATAAATCTTCTTTCTTAAATGTAATTTTTGGAATGGGCACAAGTTTTGTTAAGGGGTATGAAGCATTCACAAAATATCTATTTGAACCCAGCCAAAGGGAGAGCTCGTCTTTATTTGATCCTGCTATAACTGGAATATTATTTTTTTCTGCAGAAGCAGCTAACCCAGCACTCACTCCATCAATATGAGCTACTATTCCATCTCTAGTTAGGAGCGGCAATCGATCATAAGTATCTTTTGAAAGTTTTTCATAGATCTCCAAAAGAGCTTTTCCATCAATGGATCTCAAATAACGCTGATATTCTTCTGCATATTTCTTGGGATCATTGTTAAAAAGATTTTTTATACTTCCATATCCAGATAAGTCGTAACTGGAAAGCACTGGATCAGAACCTAATCGATTTACTATTGCGCCTTTTTGATTTATGCCAATTGCCTCTTCCTTTGTAAAACTAGTTGTATAGCCTGATTGAGAGATTGCCTTGTGAAAGAGCCCATTTCCCATAGGAGAAGCAAGCAAAGACAGTACATTATTTCCTCCGGCTGACTCTCCAAAAATCGTGATGTTATTTGGATCTCCACCAAAATTTTGTATGTTAGCTCGCACCCATTTTAGCGCCTCCATAATATCGAGGGTTCCAAAATTAGAGGTTTTATCAATTCCATTTTGTAGTTCCTGTATAGCAGGATGGGTAAACCAACCCATTGGGCCTAAACGATAATTAATTGTTACAACGAGAACCTCATGTTCGCGAATGAGCTCTGAAAAATCATAGTAGTCTTTTACTCCAGATGTATTGCCACCACCGTGTATCCAAAACATTACAGGAAGCCTTTTATTTAAATTATTTACAGGAGCTCTTATATCTAAGTACAAGCAATCCTCTTGTCCGACAATTCCTTCACCCTGTATTCCTGCATAAATACTAGCTTCTTGCAGGCATCCATTGCCATCTTGAGGCTGAATATTTGATTCAGGAGATATTAAGGCCCTAGGAGCCTTCCAGCGAAGATCTCCTTCAGGAGGAATGGCGTAAGGAATGTCCTCCCATGTAACAACATTTTTATTTAATGTTCCCTGAGATACTCCAGATGAAGTATTAATTGTTAACACGTTTCCTTGTTGAATAGGATTCATGCAGGATCCTAAGGCAAATAGAAATGATAAAGTTATTAAAAAATTTTTATAAATTATTTTTTGATTCATGCAGCAATTTCATCCTTTCTTTGTTGGGCATAGATTTTATTTTAGGAGTTGAATTTATAAACGCAATAGATTCATTAATACTATAGGTATCCCAGTTCATCAAGTCTGAAGATGGAGAACCGGTTTTTGCAAACTGAGTCCAGGAAACTTGAAAAAAATTTGAAATTTTTTGAGCTTCTTTTGAGCAAAAATCTTGAATAATTTTTTTAGATGCTGACCCGAAGACATATGGAAGCTCGCTTGCATGATATGCACCCAATTTACCTCCTAGGACTGGGCTAGGCTCATTAAAAAAATATCCATAAGCATTATCTTGATGTTGCTCTAATAGTTCCAATGCGTGAATTCCAAATGTCCAATCAGTCATAATATTTGATAGCGCATGCTTATATCGATCATCTGATTTTCCTTTGGGTATATAATTTTCAGCAATTCTATCAACGGCCTCTGTTATGAATAATTTATTTAGTCTTTTATAAAAATTATCTTTGTTTAAATTTAAATAATATAGTTCAAATTCTGACCAGAGTCTGTATTCATCTGCAGTTGTTCCAACTATTAATTTGATTGGTGAATCTTGGAAATTTTTTATGGGATTTAAGGGTAAGAAATTGCCATCTGCAATTGGTGCAAATCCTATTTCTGGTGAAAGCCACTTCCCACTTGCAATCATCGTATGTTTTATATCTGATGCAAGTGAGGTAATCTGCTTGTGATCAAGGAATAGCAAATCATTAATTTTGATTCCATTATCATGTGCGGTTTTCAGGAATAACTCACCCCACTGATTTCCTCTCTCTTTATCAAAATATGCATTCATTCCTCCGCTTTGACAGATAGCTTTAGAAAATAAATCACCTTCTGGACTTATTGAAGATTGCAATGCAACACTCCAAGCTCCAGCTGATTCTCCAAAAATAGTAATGTTTTCAGGATCTCCCCCAAACTCAGCAATGTTTTCTTTTACCCATTCTATTGCTAACTTTTGATCCATTAAACCTTCATTACCTGTAGATTTAATTTCACCATTTGAGACTTCATCAAGCTTTAAGAATCCAAATGGTCCTAAGCGATAGTTAATTGTAACTAATACAATTTCATGACGAGGAAGAGAATCAAGATCATAGATGATGGAATTAGATGAGCCGGTAACATATGCTCCTCCATGAATCCAAATCATCACTGGCATTTTGCCATTTATATTTTGTGAGGCTACGTTAAGAGATAAACAGTCCACTGATTCATCTGGCATGTTTGGGTCAGTTAAAAAAGAATCTTGATAAATTGTTTGGGGTGCACTAAGCCCTCTTTTGGTTGCATCATAAGATATTTGAGAATCAATTTTTTCAGGTGCCTGCCACTGAGTTTTTTTGGTTAAGGGTTTTGCGAAAGGAATGCCATAAAAAAAATTTATATCATTATCATTTACACCAGTAAATTTTCCTGCGCTACAGTGAACACTTATATATGACATCGAACAATTATAGATGTATAAAGTAAAAAATTTCTGAATACGCAATATTGAACATGAGTATGCTCATAAAAATAGATAATTTTAATATTAATCGTAAAAATAATATTAAAAAATATGAATTATTATGTTGAATCAACAAAGTATTAATGGAATCATTACTATCAATACCATAAAGAGGTGAAAAATGGCATTAGCAACAATTACCAAAGAAAGAACAAATATTGAACTACATAACGAAATGATCAGAAAAGCTGAAGATCTTATTCCTGTTCTTAAGAAAAGATCCGAATCTGCAAACATTGATCGAAGAATTCCTAAAGAAACTATTCAAGACATGAAAGATGCTGGATTTTTTAAGATTCTACAACCTAAGCAATACGGTGGGCATGAATTAGATCCACACACTTTTTCAGAAGTACAATTAAGAATTGCGCAGGGCTGTATGTCTTCTGCATGGGTTTTAGGTGTTGTTGGCATTCATCCTTTTCAACTTGCTCTTTATGATGATAAAGCTCAACAAGAGGTTTGGGGTGAAGATGACAATACTCTTGTTTCATCTTCTTATGCTCCTATGGGGCAGGTTACTCCTGTGGAAGGTGGATTTAAATTTTCAGGTCATTGGCAATGGTCAAGCGGTTCAGAGCATTGTGATTGGGCGTTGCTTGGTGGTTTAATCTTCCCCCCTGAGGGAGGCGCTCCTGAATATAGGACTTTTCTGATTCCTAAAAGTGACTACGAAATCAAAGATACCTGGTACTCAATGGGTTTAAAGGCAACTGGTAGCCAAGATATCCATGTTAATGATGTTTTTGTTCCAGAATATCGCACTCATAAACAGTCCGATGGCTTTAACTTAACTAATCCGGGATACGAGGTAAACAAAAACGATTTATACAAAATACCTTGGGGTCAATTATTTGTAAGAGCTGTTTCTACCCCAGCAATCGGCGCAACAAAGAAAATGTTAGAACTATTTATAGATGGAGCCAATAACAAAGCTTCTAGTGATCCTGCAAAATTGGCTGGTGATACTCATACTCAATCAATCGTAGCTGAAGCATCGGCAAAACTTGATGCCATAGAAACCATTATGTTTAGAAATTATGATGTGATGGTGGATCAGGCTGGTAATCAAGGTGGTATCTCTATGATTGACAGAGTAAAATTTAGATATGACGCATCCCTAGTTATAGAAAAGTGTCTAGAAGTAGTCGATACTCTATTCTCAAATGCGGGTGGTGGCGCAGTATTTGCAGGTAGTGATATTCAAAAAATATTTTTAGACGTTCACACATCTAGAGCTCATGTTGCAAATAATCCTGTTAGTTTTTCAAGAAACTATGGAGCCATGCAGCTTGGAGTAGAGAATACAGACTATTTTGTATAAATCTTAAAGGTGGTAACCGCCATCAACTGGAACACAATGTCCAGTAATGTAACCCCCTTTGCTTGAAGCTAAGAACACAGCTGTGTCAGCAACTTCTTTAGGAAATCCAAACCTTTTGATAGCTAATGTATTCATAACAGCATCATGCCAGGCATCATCAAAGAAAGTATTATTTTCCTCTCTTAATCTATGAAAAATTCCGGTATCTATTACACCAAGAGCAATTGAATTAGCCCTTATGCCATTTTTTCCCTCTTCTTTTGCTATACCCCTTAAAACGTGCTCTATTGTTGCTTTAGGAGCAACAGATAAAATATCACCAGGAGGATACTTGAATAGACCTGCTGAACTTATGAAAACTATAGAGCCTTTAGACTTACGCAAATAAGGTAATCCAGATTTTATTAAATTAAAAAAACCATTGATATCTGCATCAATAACTCCTTTCCATAAGTCAATATCTATTTCATTGATAAATTTTTGCGGTATATCAAATCCTGCGGCATTAACAAGAGTATTAATAGAGCCATAGTCTTTTATTACATTCTTAAAAGTATCTTCTACGGATTTTGAATTGCTATTATCTAATTGATATATATTTACATCAGCATCAATTTCATTTGCTATATCAATCGCAGCTTGCTCATTTTTATAATATGTAATGGCAACCTTGGCATCCGAATTAGCAAATTCTTGAGCGCACAATGATCCGATGCCCCCGCTTCCACCAACAATTAAAACACAACCTTCTTTAAAATTTGAATCTGTCATTTAAAACTCTTCTCAATCAATTTATTATCAGATAAGGCTTCTCCTAACTGACTAGTAAATTGTACTGCATAGACCCCATTAATTGCGCGGTGATCATAACTCAAAGAAATTGGTAAAAAGCTTCGACCCTCAAACCCAGTTTTTGATTGAATAACTTTTTCATAGCTTTTTGATACTCCTAATATACCCACTTCAGGAGGATTGATTATAGGCGTAAAAAATCTTCCGCCAATTGCTCCCAGGGAACTTATGCTAAAGGAAGCACCTTTCAAATCTGCAATTTTTAACTTTCGTTTTTTTGCAGCTTTAGCCAATTCACTTATTTCTGACGAGATTTCCACAATCGATTTTAATTGAGTATTTTTTACATTTGGCACAATCAGTCCCTCAGGAGTATCGACGGCAATACCCAGATTGACATAATCTTTCAAAATAATGTTTTCTAAGTTTTGATCTAAAGAGCAATTGAGTAATGGGAAATCAGCTAGTAATTGGGAAACAACTTTTGCTATGAAGGCTAAAGGTGAGATTTTTATTTTATGTTTTTTACATAATTGAGTTCTGGTTTCAAGCAATATCGTTAAATCACATTCATCATGTTGTGTAACATGTGGGATATTGATCCAAGATGTGTGAAGGTTACCAAGAGAAGATTTCTGAAACTTTGAAAGCTTTTGCTCCTTAGTTGGTCCCCATTTTGAATAATCAATATCAGGCTGAGAAAACTCAAAGCTATTTTTTTGCGAAGTTGCAGAAAGTCGGGATTTTACAAATAAATGTAAGTCTTCTTTTTGTATTCTATTCTTAGGGCCTGTTGGTTGAACTTGTGATAATTCAATTCCAAATTCTCTTGCTAGCTTTCTAACTGCTGGTCCTGCATAGATGTTTGCATTATTTGTATTTGAAATATTAAGAGAATTTTTTGGTTTTTCAGGGTTAGCTAATTGTTCAGATTTAATATTTTTTGATTCTTCATTAATCGTATGATGCTTTTGATCTGTATTTTTTGGAGGGACTTTTTCATCCTTTTTCGCAGCATCTTCAGAAACTTCAATTTGCAAAAAAGGTAAGCCTGAATTTACCGTATCTCCAACAGAAACTTCAATCGAAATGACTTTGCCAATTGCAGAAGCTGGGATTTCCATTGCAGCTTTATCAGATTCCAAAACGATAATTGGATCCTCAGAGTCAACGTGATCACCCGCTTTAGCGCAAATTTCGATCACTTCAACATCCTCAGCTTCACCTAGGTCTGGAATATTGATAGTTTTATTAGCCATTAAATTTCCCAAGGATTTGGTTTACTTGGATTAACCTCTAATTTTTTATAAAAAGCTGTAATTTGTTTTTTATTGAGATCTCCTTTTCGAAAAAGAGAGTAAATAGCTATTCTAGCAATGCTAGTTGCATCTACTTCAAAAAATTCTCGAAGTTTTTGTCGAGAGTCGCTTCTTCCGTATCCGTCTGTTCCAAGTGTATAGTATGGCGCTTTAATAAAACCTCTAATTTGTTCAGGGTAAGCGCGCATATAGTCAGTCGCTGCTATAACAGGAGTCTCTGAGCTTGGCAAACACTCTTCTACATAGGTTTGTTTTTGCTTTGATGTTGGGTTTAGTTCGTTAAAACGCTCTTTTTCCATTCCATCTTTTCTTAGCATATTAAAGCTAGTAGCACTCCATACGTCAGATTCAATTCCAAAAGAATGTAGTATTTTTTTAGCCTTAATTGATTCATTCAAAATTGATCCTGAGCCAATTAAAGTGACTTGAGGTTTTTCACTATCATTAAGCTTATATAGGCCCTTAATAATTCCTTGATCAGAATTCTTTGGTTGAGCAGGTTGTAAATAGTTTTCGTTAGTAACAGTAATGTAGTAGTAGTAATTTTCTAAATCTACAAACATTTTCTTTATTCCATCCTTGAAAATAACTGCTAATTCATATGCATATGCTGGATCATATGACCGACAATTAGGGATAGTTGAGGAAAATATATGACTATGTCCATCTTGGTGCTGCAGTCCCTCTCCATTTAAAGTAGTCCTTCCTGATGTAGCTCCAATTAAAAATCCCTTGGCTTGAGAATCACCAGCAGCCCAAGCAAGATCATGGATACGCTGAAAACCAAACATTGAATAGAATAAGTAAATAGGAATCATTGGTATGTTGTAGTTTGAATATGCTGTTGCGAGAGCAATCCAGGCTGAGAATGCTCCAGCTTCGTTTATACCTTCTTCAAGCATGACTCCGTCTTTTGATTCCTTGTACCACATCACTTGATCCGCATCTTCGGGTTTATACTTTTGACCCTCAGAAGAATAAATACCAATTTGTCTAAACAAACCCTCCATTCCAAAAGTTCTAGCTTCATCAGGCACAATTGGAACGATACGCTCTCCAATATTTTTATCTTTTAAAATATCTGTCATCATTCTTACAAATGACATAGTGGAAGAAATTTCTTTATCTTTAAACCCTTGAGTAAATTTCTGAAAAATCGAATCTGATGGCTCGGAGAGTTTTTGAGTATGGCCACGCCTTCTCGGTATCGGGCCTCCTAAACCATCTCTAGTTTTTAAAAGGTATTGAATTTCAGGTGAATCTTTTGGAGGTTTAACATATGGAAGTTTTTCAATCTCTTTGTCTGTCACTGGAATATCAAACTTATCTCTGAATGATTTGATATTTTCAACTGTTAATTTTTTTACTTGATGGGTTGTATTATCTGCTTCTCTTGATCCAGTCCCATAACCTTTTGTAGTCAAGGCAAGAATTACTGTTGGAGCTCCTTTAGAATTTACTGCTTTATGATACGCAGCATAAACTTTGTATGGATCATGCCCGCCTCGGTTTAATTTATAAATGTCTTCGTCGGTTAGATCATCAACCATTTCCAGTACATCGGGGTCTTGCCCAAAGAATTTTTCTCGGGTGTAGCCCCCCCCTTTTGCTTTAAAATTTTGAAGTTCGCCATCTACCACTGCATCCATAAGTTCTTGGAGCTTACCTTCCTTATCCCTAGCAAAGATTGGATCCCATAGTCTTCCCCAAATAACCTTGATAACATTCCAACCAGAGCCTCTGAATTCTCTTTCTAATTCATGAACAATTTTATTGTTTCCTCGAACAGGCCCATCTAATCTCTGCAAATTACAATTTACTACAAAAATTAAATTTTCTAATTTTTCTCTACCCGCCAAACCAATAGCGCCTTTAGATTCTGGCTCGTCCATTTCTCCATCACCACAAAAAACCCAAACTTTTCTATCATTCCTTGGAGCAAGGCCTCTTGCGGATAAATATCTCATAATATTTGCTTGATAAATTCCCATAATTGGTCCCAAACCCATTGAGACTGTTGGAAATTGCCAATAATCAGGCATCAACCATGGATGAGGATAAGACGAGATTCCAGGCTTATCGACTTCTCTTCTAAAGTTATCTAAATCATCTTCTGATAGATACCCCTCTAAAAAGCTTCTCGCATAAATTCCAGGTGAAGAGTGGCCTTGAAAATATATTAGATCTTCTTGACCATCTTTTGACCCTTGAAAAAAATAATTAAATCCAATGTCATACAGTGTTGCTGAAGAGGAAAAAGTTGCAATGTGGCCACCTAAATCATCCGATGACTTATTTGCCCTCAATACCATCACCAAAGCATTCCATCTTATAAGAGATCTTATCTTGCGCTCCATGAAAAGATCCCCAGGCATTTTGGCTTCTTCGTTTATTGGAATTGAATTTCTAAATGGGGTAGTCAGATTGAAGTCAGGAATGGTTCCTGACTCTGTCAATTTTGATGCAAGTTTGCCTAAAATAAATGAAGCTCTATCATTGCCATCTTCATTAATAATATTTTCTAATGCGTCTAACCATTCCTTGAGTTCGGGATCATTTATCGAGTTATTTTTTTGAGACTGATCTTTCAAAATTATTTTAATTTGACAACGCTGTCATTATATATCGATTTCTATTATGTTGTTATTATATTATTTATATAAAATTTAACCAAAAGGTAAATAATTATGCGTTTTTCATACCATCCATCAATGTGCGATCCTTCATTTTATTTAGAGCTTGGTAAAGCTGCTGAAGCCGCAGGCTTTGATGCAATTACATTTCCTGATAGCATCTGCTATCCAAAAGAATGTGATTCAACATATCCATACAATGATGACGGTAGCAGAGAGTTTCTTGATGGGGTTCCCTTCTTAGAGCCATTTTCTATTATTCCAGCGATTGCAGCTGTTACAGAGAAGCTAGAATTTTCAACATCTGTTTACAAGCTAGCACCCAGACAAGCTGTAACAACAGCTAAGTTTGTAACTACTTTGGGAGTTATGACCAATAATAGATTTCATTTCGGTGTTGGAGTGAGTCCTTGGTATGAAGATTTTTTAGCTACTGGAGAAAGGTGGGAAAAACGCGGCAAAAGGATGGATGAACAAATTGATATTCTTAGAGGACTGATGAATGGGGAATACTTCTCATACAAAGGTGAGTTTTATGATATTCCAGAATTAAAGCTTTGCCCTGCGCCCTCAAAACCTGTACCCATTTTAATTGGAGGTCATTCAAAACTTGCTTTAAAAAGGGCTGCAAGGGTTGGAGATGGCTGGATAAGCGCTGGATTAAGCCTAGAAGAAACAAAAAATCTTATAGATCAAATCAATTCTTACAGAAAAGAATATGGGACATTAGATCATCATAATTATCAATTTCAAGTGATGGGCGAAGCTGCATACTCGCCAGAAGGTATAAAGCAACTAGAAGCACTAGGAGCAACTGAAGTAATTGTAGCATTTAGGAATACTTATGAAGGTGGGCCAGATAACAGAACTCTTGAGGGGATGATTGCTGAGATTAATTGGTATGCTGAGGAAGTAATCAATAAATCTAAATAAATGGTCGGGATGGCCGGATTTGAACCGACGACCACCTCACCCCCAGCGAGGTGCGCTACCAGACTGCGCTACATCCCGAAAATAAAAATTTAGCCACTATAGTTTCTATTAATAGATGTGTAAATAACACATGCTTTATTACTTATCAAAAGCTATTCTTGAATGGAGCTATTTTTGAAATAGAAACAAATATGTCTATTTTTCAATTGCATATTCAATTCGACTAGTGATAATATGCTCGACAGAAAATAATACTTACTTATAATACTTTAAATAAATATTCATCTACTTCTTGCAATAATATAAGAATAGGTCAAAATATTGCTTTTATTGCTTTTATTTAAGATAATAAAAATTAACAGTTTATACTAGGAGTTTAAACAAGATGGCAAAGATCAAAAACAAGTTTCGTTATTTGGTAGCATTACTAGCACCGTTCTTTGGTTCTCAAGCTATGGCAGATGAGGGCAGTGAGCCTAAAAGTGCTGGATCTGCTGAAAAAGCCAAAAAAGCATCATCAGGATCTCTTAGCGCTGGCGCTATTGCAGCAGCAGTTGCAGCCGCAGCAGCAATAGCCGCTGCAGCAGATTCATCTGGGGGTGGAGAAGCCGCTCCTGCACCGACTCCTGCTCCTACAGTAATAATTTCAACAATTAATACCACTACGCAGACAGTAAATCCAACTTCAGTAACTGTGACACAAAGTCAATACAGAACTGATCCTGTTTTGACCAGTACTACGACAAGTACTAACACAAATACAACTACAACGTCACTTACTAATACGACTACGAGTACAGACACAGTTACTTCAACAGTTGCTACTCAAACCAACTTGCCGATTGACCTTAGCATTAATCCAAATGACCCAGGTAACGATGGTATTGCTGAGTTAGGGCAAACAATTAACGTAATGTTGAATGACTTCCCTGGTGGAGCTTTTAACGATGAAACAATCAATGCCGATGACATTGGCCTTGGAACTTCTCAATACATTGAAGTACCCGTAGATATCATTGTTGAAACAGAAGTTCCAATTGTAATTGACGTAGATATACCATCAGGAGCTACTCAAGAAGTCGAAATAGATCCTACTCAGATATCTGTAATTCAAGATATCGAGTCCACTGTTGAGATTCAAATAGAGGTTCCAGTTGGAGAAGAGTCATCTTACGGTGGAACAGTAGTTTCAACTGCTACAGCCCCAGGATCCTAAATTATTTCTATAAAAAAACGCTGCATTTGCAGCGTTTTTTTTGTCTTTTATTTATAGAAATATTCTATTTCTAGACTTGGGAAGTCTGGGTGAATTGACTGCTTTGTCTTGATTACTCTATTAGTAGAATCATCTACCCAATAGTGATTAACATACTTCCATCTAAATTCTTTGGTAATAACATATTCCTTAAAGTATTGTGTATTTATTTTTTCATCGAGATGATAAATTTCTCTATAATCCACAAAGCGCATATCAGATACTTGCTGTATTACAGCGCCAGGGTTATATAGCTGAACATCAAAGGAATCAATAGTTTGGGGCTCAATTGCAAATTTAGAATAAGTGATAAAGCTTATGTTCTTCCCAATTCCTGATACTTTGATAATCTTACCGTTATAAGTATAAATTTTCTCATTAGTTGCTGAGACCCATTCAAGAATATTATTTTTAACCGTCGCTAATGTTAGATTAGCGTTTGCAGATCTTCCAATGCGAACTTTTAAAAAAGAATATTCAGCATTTTGAAAATCTTTTAAAGTAATACTTTCATTTGGAACTCCAATTGTAGCAACTTTAATCATAGGGACAACTTGTGAATAGCTAACATAGCTACAGCAGGAAAGTAACAAAAGAATTAAAAGCAATCTAATCGTATATATCATCCAAATCTCTCAAAATCGTATGGCCTTGAGCCTGCTCAGTAATACCCCACAGATGATGCGAATGAACTAAAATAGCTGCTCCATCTCTTGTAATAGGTCTTAAACCAAAGGCCGCATTACCTTTATTATAAAAATTAAAAAATATGTCTACAGGAATATAAAAGTAGAACCCCTTATCAAAACTTCCTTCTCCAAACTCAGCTTCAGAGATATCTGTAAGAGAGAAAAAAGCTCCAACCCTAAGACCGCTTTTAAATCGTCTAGAAAAATCAAAATTTATTCCAGAGTCTTGAGCTAAAAATTTTCCACCTCTAAGTGTTAAAAGGACTTGCGATCTTGGTTCTTTAACATAAATATTAATATGTCCTGTTGTAGTTTGGTAAGCTGTATCAGGCTCAAAATCAAACATCTGATTATATCCCCTTTGCCTTACCCGCCATAACTCAGCTCCAATTCCCCAAGTACGATTAAAAGGCCTATACAAAATCTCGCCACCAACACCACCAAACATTTCTTCTAATAGCCCTCCAGACAACTTGGCATAAATGTCTTTGTATGGATTTAAGAAATAATTCAGTTGCATCCTTCTTACAGAATAATCTTTTGATGATTTTAAATACTTAACAATATCTGTTCTAACATGAGGTAGCGAACTATCAGATGCTAACCTAAGATTATCATAATTATCTACTATGCCAACTGAAGCAGAGGTAATAAGACTTAGATTCTTTTTAAATAAAGTTTCAGTATGTAGCGATAACCTTAGATCCCCAAAATAAAAACCATCTGGCCCTCCAATCTGAGACCTTACTGTAGGAACGACCTTATAAAAAAATGCAGGAAGAGTAGGTTTTGGGGCATACGTATAATCCTGAGGTTTATACTTAAACCTTTCAACTTTGATATTTTTTGTAGCTAGTTTATGCAATTTGCTCTCTTGATTTCGCTTAAATGCATCTCTTTTGATTTCAATTGTATGCATCCCAACACCACCATTTATATTTGATATCTTGAAAGTATCTATATAATCTGGAGAAACCTCATCAAGGACTGTAAATGCTCTTCCGGCTGCACGAGCAAAGCTTGAATGCTTTGATTGGGTAAAGACAATATCTAATTGAGAATCTTCAATTTTAGCATTCTGAATAAAAAGATTATTACTTCTAAGAGATCTCAATGATGATAAATATACTAAGCTTTCTTTCTTTGCTGTAACACTTCTTACCACGTCAGCTTTAGGAGTTTTCACATATGGATCTTCCTTTGGAATAACTGAATTTTTCTTACCTAAGTTAGCTTGAATTGAAAATCCAAAACTAAATGTATTACCCTTGACGTAATTAAATTTTAAGTGGAAGCTATCATTAACTGGGTATACAAATCCGTAATTAAATTTTGATTCCTGTGGTCTTACAGATCTAAATGCATACTTAAATGAATCTTCCCCAAAAGGAAAGCCTTCCTTAGTGTAATCAATTCCATCGTATTCTAATTTTATTCTCAGGCCTTTCAAGTTAGGGAGGTATATCTCAACACCACCGAATACTCCTGTATCACCAGCAAAAAATGCATCAGTATTTATATTTCCGCCCAAGCCCTCATTTACGGACCTGGATTCAAATCGATTTGAAAGAACCGTAAAAGGGTTAGAAAAGGTATGATTATTGTTTAAAATTCCCCAGCCTAGCCCAATAGAAAAATCAAAATTATTGACTCTTTTGGAGGCAACAATAAATTCTGATGAAAAAACACCTGTACCTGCTAGATCTCTAGCGCCTGCTGCAACTGCAGGCAAGTACTTTGTTTCCTTAAAAAGTAAAAACTTTGCATCAAAACTCTTATCTTTATATGTTTGTTTTCCACTAAAAGCCTCTATGTTACTGTATAAAGCATTTCCAATATCTGTATATTGATATGAAGCTTCAAACCAAGAAAAAGGGTAAGCAACAATTGAGCCTCTCTTATAAGGATCCATATCACTCCAAGAGAAGCCTAGAGATCCCTCTGGCATCATTCTTGCGTTAGGCATTTGGATTATTCCTATTGTTCCGTAATTACTGTAGCTAGGGTATGTGCTATTAGGAAATCTATAATCGTAAATAGAGCTTTGTAACTCTATAGAAATAAAAGATTGAAGCACGAAAAAAGATAGAAATATCTTTTGCGTTATTTTCATCCTATTGCAGATCAAACAAAAGAATTGTTTACTAATCCTTAATGCTATTTAATGATGCTAAAGATATGGCTAAGCTGCTAAGAACAGGAGCAACAGTAGATGCATAGTAAATACCGGATAATTGACCAATGTCTCTTGGTACATAAATAATTGAGCCAGGATATATATCTACTTGGCTTCTATTAAACAAAGAAAAACTTCTACTGATCTGTTGAGAGATTCCATCAGGGTTAATTACTAATAAATCATTAGTTGCAGAGTCCTTTATTCCACCAGCCAATCTGATGTAATCATTAATTCCGTAATCCGAGTTGTAATTTAATATTGTGGGCGCATTTAAATCTCCGAAAAGATATACGACCTTTTGAATCTGCGGAATAATAATTCTGTCTTTATCTTGTAATAATAAGTCTAGCGCACTGTTTTCATTAATTTGATCTAAATCGAATTCTGTTATTATTCGACCAGTAAAATTTTGGGATTTAAGCTCTTCTATTAATAATTGAACAGCTGAAGAATCAAATGAGGTGCCCGGCTTAGCTATACTTGAGACTAAAAAATTAATGGTATCTGAATATACTTTTTCTGCATACAATTGCTCTTTTTCTAATGCATCATCTCTTAAAAGCATTCCTCCAAAAACATATGCTTTTTCTTTATAACCACCAGCTCTTTTTATGACTGAAGAGAGTTTTTCGCTGTCATTAATAAAATATTCACCTGGTTTATTAACCATTCCTTCGATAATAACTGATTTAATTTTTTCAAATTGATTTTCATAAAAAGGTACGCTAACAATATCTCGGTGTTGCAGCTTAAAATCAGAAATTTCATCAATTGATACCTCTAATGTTAAAGCCCGATCTATTGAAGTTCTCCTAACAGCAATCTTATTATAGCCATAGAAACCTTCTCTAAATCCGCCTGCATATTCAATTAAATCGTTAACTGACTGCCCTTCAACCATCTCATAAATATTAGGATTATAAATTCCTCCTGAGATTGGAATTTGAATTTGAGGAGGATGAACAAAAATAACATCACCAGACCTCATCTGATGTTTAATATTATAATCTCCAAAAACAAAAATATCATATAAGTCAATTGACTGAATGGTTTTACCATTTCTCCTATGATCAATTTTTCTGAAAGAGCCTTTTTCAGATATACCTCCTGCAGCATTTAAAGCAAAAACAGGATTTGAACCTCCACTTATGGTATAAATTCCTGGACTCTTTACTCCGCCGAGCATGATAATTTGAACGTCTCTTATTGCGGATAAGGTAACGAATGCACTAGTTCCAACTGCGGAAGTTTCAATAAAATTCCTAATTAATGCTGAAGATTCGTCTAGTGAGTTTCCTGAAACATATATCTTGCCAAATTCCGGTATTATCAAAGATCCATCACGTTGAACAAAAAGCTTATGCTCTTGGTTTTTGATACCAGTCAACAAGATACTTAATTCATCACCTACATCAATTATGTAGTTACTACTCAAATTAGGAATATTAATGGGCATAAATGACGATTGAATCGTACTGAAGAATTCTTCACCAAACCTATTAAGTGTTTTAATATTATTTTCTTCAAATAAGATTCGTTCGCCTAGATCTTCAATCTGGTCTTTAAGGTTTTGAAGAATTTTTTTATTGTTATAAACAGATGTATCTGATCTAAATAGTCCTTCAACCTCTTGTTCTTGCTCACTCTTTTCTGTTTGGGCCTCCACTTGATCTCTAAGACCTTCTGGCAAGCTATCCAGAAACTCCTCTGAAATATCCTGAGAAAATACAGAAGTGGTAAAAAAAATATTTAAAACAATGAAAGTTCTTAATGCAAAGAAAGTGTTGAAAAGGTATTTTGATTTCATCTTTGTAGCCTAAATGTTGTTGTGCTACTCATTTTACATCATATTCTGCCCTATAGATAAAACAAAAAAGCGAAAAATTAGGGTTATATTAATTGTTACCAAACACATCTCTTGTAAAGATCTTTGAAGGAATATCATCAAGCTCATCAGATTTTCTATTTGCAATAACTAAGTCTGATTTAGACTTAAAGTTACTAAGTTCATTAACAACCTGATAATTTTTAAAATGAGACGATTTAAGAGTTGGCTCATAAATAATCATCTCAACCCCATTATTATCTAAAATACTCATGATTTCTTGAATGGCTGAAAAACGAAAATTATCTGAATCCTGCTTCATAACCAAGCGGTATATTCCTACTACTTTTGGATTATTTTGAAGAATCGTGTCTGCAAGAAAATGAAATCTTGTTCTATTTGCTTCAACAATAGCTTGTATAATTTTTTGAGGCGTCTCCTTAAAATTAGAAAGTAATTGCTGAGTATCTTTTGGCAAACAATAACCTCCATAGCCAAAAGATGGATTATTATAGAAATTACCAATACGATCATCAAAACTCATTCCTAAAATAATATTCTTTGAATTAAGATGATTGACCATAGCATACGAATCAAGCTCATTAAAATAAGCCACCCTCATAGCAAGATATGTATTTGCAAATAACTTCACGGCTTCTGCCTCAGTTGAAGACATATACAATACTTCAATATTTTCTTTTTTTGCTGATTCTACTAATATATTAGCAAATACTTTGCATGAATCATTTTCACCGCCCACAATTATTCTAGATGGAAAAAGATTATCATGAAGGGCCATCCCTTCTCTTAAAAATTCAGGCGAGAAAATGATTCTTTCTGCTGATATTTTTTGATTCATTGAATTTGTAAAACCAATTGGAATGGTAGATTTAATAACAATTGTGGCAGTCGAATTATATTTTAGGGCCTCTTCTATAACTCCTTCAACAGAAGAAGTATTAAACTTATCAGTTTCTGGATCATAATCTGTTTGCGTTGCAATAATAATAAAATCAGCATTCTTATATGCTGATTGCTGATTGCAGGTAGCCTCTATATTCAGAGATGGGTTTTTTAAAAATTCAGAAATATCAGGATCAACAATAGTTGAAACTTTATTATTAATTGAGTCAACTCTGTCTTTATTTATATCAAGCGCAGTTACATTATGTTTTTGGGCAAGTAGCACTGCCATCGAAACACCTACATAACCTAAACCAACTACTGTAATTTTTAATTCTTTTTTTCTCATGATTTATGTGTATTCTAATATATTTGCAAATGCCTGAGTGAATAAAAAATCTTTTCTTTGTTTTAAACAAGTAGTAGTTTGAAAATAGCTTCTTCCCATTTTGAAGAATTAATAGCTAACTGAGAGCAAAGTTTTGTTGAATCTAGAGCAGAAAATTTTGGCCTAATAGAAAATTTATTATGAAATTCTTCGCTTGTTACGGGTATTACCTCAGGTAGAGTTTTTATTTTTTTTTGAGCATAACTTTCATTTAATATAAATTTTGCAAAGTCATACCAAGTACATTGTTTGTCTCCCGCGAAATGATAAATATTAGAGGACAAATTTTCTGAAATAATTCCAAGAGCCAGTTTAAGAATGGCTTCTGCAAGATCCCCCGCATAAGTTGGACATCCAATTTCATCATTTACAACCCTTATCTCTCTCTTATGATTTGCTAAATTCAACATCGTTTTATAAAAATTGCTATTAAATTCACTAAAAAGCCATGAGGTTCTAATGATAAATCCTTGGTCATAATTATTAATAAAATTCTCCCCGGCAAGCTTAGACTTTCCATAAATACTAATTGGATTTGTGATGTCTGTCGGTTTATAGGGCGAGGTTTGAAGGCCATCAAATACATAATCAGTGGATACATGAATTATGGGAATAAGTTTTGCTTTGCAAGCATCAACAATATTTTCTGGGCCAGAGCAATTAACTCTATATGCGCTTTCAAAAAATTCCTCTGCTTTGTCTACATTGGTATAAGCTGCAGTATTGATAACTAGGTCAGGACAAATCTTATTAATTTTGTTAGCAACCTGTCTTTTATCTGTTATGTTTAATTGTTTGCTATTAAGGCAAACTGCATCAATTTGATATTGATTTAGTTGCTTGATAATACTTTTTCCCAATTGGCCTGATGAGCCAAAAATAAGCAATTTCATAAAAGCTCAGAATAATTTTTTTTCATCCACTTTACGTACTCTCCCGTTGACACGGAGTCCACCCAGTTTTGGTTATCTAAATACCATTTAATAGTTTTATCAATGCCTGACTCAAATGTTTCTTTTGGTTTCCAATCTAAGGTTTTAGAAACTTTGGAAATATCAATTGAGTACCTTGTATCATGACCAGCCCTATCTTTTACGTGTTGGATTAAATTTATGGATGGAATATCTTTTTTAAATTGAATATCATCCATTTTATTACAAATCATTGTAATAACATCAATATTTGTTTTTTCGTTTAGCCCACCAATATTATAAATCTCTCCAATTGATCCATCTGAAAGTATTAGCCTCAGCGCATCGCAGTGATCATTGACATAAAGCCAATCTCTAACTTGCATCCCATCTCCATATACAGGAATTTTTTTATTATGAATTATGTTATTAATTGTTAAAGGTATTAACTTTTCAGGGAATTGAAAAGGCCCATAATTATTGGAACAATTTGTAGTGATTGTTGGTAATTGATATGTTTTATTAAATGCTCTGACAAGGTGATCGCTTGAAGCTTTGCTTGCAGAATAAGGGCTATTAGGCTTGTATTGATTTTTTTCAGTGAAGCTGGAATCCTCTGGTAACAAAGATCCATAAACCTCATCAGTAGAGATATGCATGAACTTAAAATCAGCTTTCTGACTATCTTGAAGATTTGCCCAATATGAATTGACTGCTTCAAGCAGCTCATATGTTCCTATGATGTTAGTATATATAAAATCTCTTGGTCCATGTATGGATCTATCAACATGAGATTCTGCTGCAAAATTTATAACCGCTCTAGGTTTATATTTTTTTAGGATCTTTGAAACTTGATTGCTATTCCCAATTTCCACATTAAAGAATTTATGCTGAGGAGAGTCCTTTAAAGAAGAAAGATTCATTAAATTTCCAGCATAAGTCAATTTATCTATATTTATAACTTGCTCATCAGAAGATCTGCACCAATCAAGAATAAAATTACTGCCAATAAATCCAGCTCCTCCAGTTACTAATATCATTTTAAATTGAGAAAATTAGTTTTCATTCTTATATTATTATTTCACTTAATTTTTGTGCAGAAGCATCTTTTTTATTAATAATAACTCTATCTTGTAATGGCCATTCAATATTCAAAATAGGATCATTCCATTTGATTGCTTTTTCACATTTAGGATCCCAGTAATCAGTCGTTTTATATGAGACCAGTGCATCATCAGAGATTACTTGAAAACCATGCGCAAAACCTTCAGGTATCCAAAGCTGAGTATTGTTGATTGATGAGAGCTCTATTCCAAACCATTTTCCAAAATTATCTGAGTTTTTTCTTATATCTACAGCAACATCATAAATTTCACCCGAAATAACTCGAATAAGTTTTCCCTGAGGTTTTGGTTTTTGAAAATGAAGACCTCGTAAAACTCCTTTCTTAGAATAACTACAATTATCTTGAACAAATTCAATATCAAGATTAGTTGAAGAGCAAAAATCTTTTTTATTGAAGCTCTCGAAGAAATATCCCCTATTATCTTCAAAAACCGGAGAATTGATAATTAATACTTCTGGAATTGATGACTGTTTAACCTTGTATGCCATATCGATTATTTTTCTTTAATTAAATTGAGTAAATATTGACCATATTGGTTTTTAGATAATTGACTAGCGTAATTATAAAGGCTTTCTGTTGTAATCCATTTATTAAGAAATGCTATTTCTTCAGGGCAGGATATCATCGTCCCTTGTCTTTTTTGGAGAGTTGAAATAAATCCCGAGGCATCATGCAAAGACTCATGAGTACCAGTATCTAGCCAAGCATAACCCCTGCCCATTACCTCAACATCTAATTTACCCATAGAAAGATAGGTATTATTTACATCCGTTATTTCTAGCTCTCCTCTTGAAGAAGGTTGAATCTCGGTAGCTATGTCTACAACGCTTTTGTCATAGAAATAAAGACCCGTTAACGCGAAATTACTTTTTGGTGTTGCAGGTTTCTCTTCAATGCTAATAACCCTAAACGCATCATCAAATTCAACAACTCCATAACGCTCAGGATCATTAACATGATATGCAAAAACACTTGCACTATTCCGTCTTGCATTTGCATTTTCAAGCAATGAAGTTAAATTATGTCCATAAAAAATATTATCGCCTAATATCAATGCGCATGGATGCCCATCAAGGTACTTCTTACCAATAATAAATGCTTGAGCGATACCATCAGGAGAAGGTTGAATTTCATATTTAATATCAATTCCCCATTGCTCTCCTGTGCCAAGTAAATTTTCAAATGCAGCAGAATCTCTTGGAGTGGTAATAATAAGAATGTTTCTAATTCCTGCCAGCATTAGCGTGCTGAGTGGGTAATAAATCATTGGCTTATCATATATAGGGAGAATTTGCTTGCTAATGCTATGAGAAACTGGGTAGAGTCTTGAGCCTGATCCGCCTGCAAGGATAATGCCTTTTCTTTCTTTCATAAATTTTTTGTCTATTTGCGAAGCCTATTATATAACAGTCATGAATACTTAATTTAAGAAAATAAACTTTTATATATTTCTAACGTATGCTTATTTACTATCTTTGAGTCAAATTTACTAAGCGCAGAAATACGTGCATTTTTTGAAAAGCGATTATATTTCTCTGGATTAGAAATTAAGAATTCTATTGCCTGCTTTAATTCCAAGGGTCTGCCATATTGAATTAAAATACCATCAAATCCGTTTTCAACAACTTCTCTACACCCTGGCACATCAGTTGTAATTATTGGAATTCCACATGCCAATGCTTCTATTAAACTCTTAGGCAGACCTTCACGTGCACTCGGTAATACTGCTATATCAATTTTATTTAGCAGATTAGGCATGTCATCAATATGTCCAAGGTAATTAATAATTCCTTGATTATTCCAAGCATTTGCTTGTTCAATTGAGATTGAGGCTGGATTATTTTTATCTATAGCTCCTGCCAAATAAAACGTAATATCATCTCGCTCATGAATTATCATTTCTGCACATTCAACAAAAGTAGATATTCCCTTATCCCATAATAATCTCGCTGATAATAAAACCTTTAAATTAGAGCTATTATAGGCAGCATTAGTAGGAATAAATCTAGAGCAATCAACTCCAGAACTAGGAATTAGAGAAATTCTAGACTCTTCAATTAAATTAGAAGAGATAAATAAATTTAAATCATCTTTATTTTGAACTATTAAATGAGCATTTTTTTTATTAAGAGAGATATTTAATAGTGTCCATAAAAATGGCTTTAACAATTTTGCCTTAAAATCTTTGCTAGTAAAAACATACCCCATTCCAGTGATGGAAAAAATATTTAATACTTTTAACCTCAAAGACGCTAGCGCTGTGTATATAGAGCATTTGATTGTGAAACCGTGCACTAAATCAATCTTATTAGCTTTTATAAAATTACGAAGCTGAAAAATAGCTTTAAACTCAACAAAAATATTAATACTTGATCTATCAAGCTGGATTGGATGCCAATTAAGACCCATTTCGACTAGCTTTTGTCCATATGGACCAGCTGGAGAAATTAGCCATAATTCACAACCAGATTTTTGAATTTCTTGAATTAAGGGCAGTCTAAAATTAAAGAGATACCAGTCTGAATTAGCAAATAGAACGATGCGCTTTTTCATGTATCAAATTACCATCTCAACTAAAAAGGATTTATATGGTATCCACATGTATGCGTGATAAGCAAAATTTAACCACACAAACATAACAAATGCGTAATAAAATAATATTAATGTAAAAATAAAAGTGCGTGAAAAAGTGTCTACACCAAAGGCGTCAGGCAGTCTTGAAAAGATTACTAGCTGAAGAGGTATCATGTATAGTGCAATTCGATCTAAAGCAGTTGATGCTGAAATTAAAAAAAATAATATAAGCATTACTATAGATAGAATAGAAAACCATCTCCAAATTTCCTTCTCATTCTCTGAAAAGTGAAATCTATCTCTAAAAAGTAAATAAATTAATGCGGGAACTGCATTCATAGAAAGCCTAATAAATGCTCCGCTTGATTGCGATTGGGCTGTAACATAGTTTTGATAAAGCTTTTCTATGTATTGCTCTAAATATAAAAAAAATGCTCCTACTCCTAATATTAAAAACCCAAAAATAGTAAGATACGAATTTTTTGTATTTGCTATTAAAGCAATTGGTAGAAGCAAAACAGCAGATTTATGGAAAGAGGCTGCTAAAAAAACCCACAAAACAAACCATTTAATATCCTTGCGACCAAATGCAACCAAAGCAAGCATTCCAAAGCCAATTGCAACCCCTTGCCTTGAATAACCTAATGCGACCACTAAAAATAAATAAGGAATAGCAACTGTTAACGCTAACCAAGGTCTAGGCAAACTTCTGCAAAATTTAGATAAGCCAATCGCAAAAACCAGTCCACATATTAAATTAACGCCATATATATCAAAACCAGATTTAGCACTCATCCAATTTAAAAAATAATACCCTGGATCACCATACTTAGTTAATGCGCTTGCAAGAGTTGAGTCTATTGCCTCAGAAACATGCTCATTATATATATACCAGTCTCCACCAACTTCAAACCGAAAGCCAATTAATATCGTTAAAATGAAAATGAAAACAATCCATTCAGAATATAGTTTTGTTGAATATAGGTTATCTCCAAGAATGGGTGCTCTTGACTGAGAAATTAGAGCAAAACCAGCTGCAATAAAAAAGAGAATCCAGTAAGTTGTCATAATTTTTAAATTAAATAATATAAGACAAAATTAAAACTTACTAAGCTTATTGTTGCTCAAGCCAATTTTGAAACATTAAAATACCCCATAATCTTGAGCCAAATTGCTCACCTTTACAATGCTTAACCCAGATATTTTGAACATACTCAGCATTAAAAAAACCTTGCTGCAACAATTTATCTTTATTAAGTAATTCATCTGCCCATTCCCTTAAAGGGCTCCTTAACCACTCATCAATAGGTAACCCAAAGCCCATTTTTGGTCTATTGATAAGGTGCTCGGGAATATGTCTGTTCAGAATTTGGCGCAATATCCATTTTGATTGATTATTATTGACTTTGTATTTCAGTGGTAAATTAAAAGCATATTCAACTACATCAAGATCTAAAAATGGCGCCCTACTCTCAATAGACACTGCCATGGATGCTCTATCAACTTTAGTTAAGATGTCATCAGGTAGATAGGTTAAAGTATCCAAAGCCATCATGCGCGAGACTGGATTTTGAAATTGAGGCCACCTTTTAAAATCATTCAGTAAGTATGATGGATATTGGGGCTCCCTCAGCACCTGATTTACATCCGGCCATTCTGTAACAAGCGAATAGTAAAAAGAATCAATTGAGTTAAGATTAGAAAATCTATTGCCAAGTTTATGTATTTTTTGACCAAGTTGAGAGATCCCCAATATTTTTGAAAACGGTTTTGAAGCTGAATCAATTGTTGATGCCGGAATTGATGTAGAAATAGTTTTTAAAATTTTTTTAAAGCTAAGTGGTAGCCATCCAAGCTGATTCCATATTTTTGGAGCATATTTATATCTGTTATAGCCTCCAAATAATTCGTCAGCTCCATCACCAGATAATGCAACCTTGATTTCATTGCTAGCAAGCTGCATAACCAAATAAGTGGGGATTTGAGATGAATCAGCAAAAGGCTCATCCCAATACCTAGCTAAATTTGGAACAAGGGATAATGAATCTGAAGAGGAAACATATAATTCGTGATGATCTGTTTTCAGATAATCTGCAATAGAAGCAGCATGTCTTGCTTCATTAAAATTCTTATCATCAAATCCAATGGTAAAAGTTTTCACAGGTCTTGTAGAATTATTTTGCATAATTGCTGTTATCAAGGTCGAATCTATGCCGCCAGATAACAATGATCCAATTGGAACATCAGATAACATTTGAGATTGAACAGAATGACTCAATATTTTTTCAAGTCCATCTATCGCAGTATTTTCATCAGAAAATTTAATATTTTTTTCTGAAGATATTTCAGAAATTGACCAATATGAAATTAACTCAGGCTCAGCAAAGCCCTTTTTGAGATTCATGCTGGCAACTTGAGCAGGAAGTAATTTCTTTATTCCTTCAAAGATTGAATACGGTGCCGGTATATAATTATGAAGAAGAAATAATGATAATGAATTTTCAGATACTTTTTTTTGAAAATCTGGATGCTCCTTTAAAGCCTTTAACTCTGATCCAAATAAAAAAGTGTTCCCTTGCCACCCATAATACAAATGCTTTTCACCCATAGGGTCTCTTGCAAGAGACAGAATTTCAAGTTTTTTATCCCACAAAGCAAATGCAAACATTCCTTTGAGCTTTTTTAAAGTATTAATTAGCCCCAAATGTGAAATGGCTTCAATTAAAGTCTCTGTATCAGAGGTTCCCTTCCATTGAATAGAAGTATTTTTTTCAAGATCTTTTCTTAAAGAAAGATGATTATAAATCTCTCCATTAAAAGTTAGAACATATCTTCCACATATAGACACCATGGGTTGAGATCCAGCGTCTGAAAGATCTAAAATAGACAATCTGCGATGGCCTAATGCAATCATTCCATTTGGATCCATCCAATACCCTGTTGCATCTGGGCCTCTGTGCTCAAGAGAGCTCGTCATTTTTTGTAGCACATTCAGTGCTTTATCTTTTCTTGGAGAATGTAAATTTAAGAAACCGGTTATGCCACACAAATTATTTTCTCTCTGTTATTTTTTTAGAACCAACGGCACACCAAAAAGGGGCATGGTCAGAAAAAATTATATTATCCAGTCCTGCTGAAGTCATCATGCTATGAATTTCCTGTTTAGAGAACCTTTGCTCCAAAGGGGTTCCAAATCTATCCCTGGCATCTGTTCTCATTGTATAGAAACTATGATTTTTATAGTAAGAAAGGGGGATATTGGATGATTCAAGATTAATTAGATCAAATAATCTTGCAATTCTTGTGAAAGGAAAATAAATGAATAAGGCAATTAAATCAGTAATAAAGTGTTTTAATCTAGGCGTAAGTCTAAATATAAATTTCCTGATAATATCTGAAAATTTCCAAATAAACCTATAAATAGTAGATCTATTATCAAAAGAATAATAAAGGTACAAAAGGAAAGGTGCTCCAGGTTTTAATAATTTTGTACATGAAGTCAGAGCGTCTTGTGTATTTGGAATATGATGAAGCACACCCAAAGAATATCCAAAGTCTTGGGTGCCCTCAAGATTGATATCATCATCAACCGAAGCTTTGAAATATTTTATATTTGTATGTTCATGTAGATTTTTTTGAGAAATTTCTAAAGCATCAGATGGGTCAATGCAGTTTAAAATTCCAACTTTTGGTGCAACCCATCTAGCCCATCTCCCACTTCCACTGCCCATATCAAACCCTTCTGGATTTTGTGGCAAAGAATTCCAAGGAAAAATTGCAAAATATTCATCAAATATTTTTTTTGATTCTTCTTCACTCATAATTGACTGATCAAATCTAGACCATTCATCTCCAAAAGATTTTACAGTTTTTAGGTCAATATTCTTTTTCATTTTTGTTAATATGCATGGCTTTGCTGATTGCATTTATCAATAAAGGCTTATTGGTTTGTAATGAATAATTTTGCATAATTCTATTTGCGGAAGCCTTTCCCAGTTTCTCCCGTAAAGAGATATCTTGGGATAATTTAAACAGACTATCATACCAATCCTGATCGCTTTCAGCCAGGAAGCCACTGCTATCATTTACAACATCGACATTTGAGCCAACTGGAGATGCTATTACACACACTTCGCATGCCATGCATTGAATCAATTTATATGCACACTTTCCCCTTGACCACTCATCATCATTTAGTGGCATTAACCCGACATCAAATTGGTTGATTAGATCAACCTCATCTTCTAGAGACCAAGGTATTGACTCAACAATCACATTTTGAATACTTGGACCTTGTGCACCTACAATAATAAGCTTGAGAGGAATTTTCTTACCTAACGATGCAAGGGGCTTGACTAATTTTTCTAGATAAATTGCAGTTGATGGTGAACCGATCCAACCCAGTGTAAAACAACTATTAGGTTTCCTATCTTTTTTATAATAAATATTTGTATCAACCACGCTAGGTAAAATGATTACATTGGGATTATATTTCTTTGCATAATTTGCTAGGTTTTTATTGCCAGCAGTAATAAAAGATGCGTTTTTAATAATTCTCTTAAATTTAGAACCTAAAAATGGCTTAAGTAATCTGTACTTACCCGAACTATATTTAAGGTAAAATGCATCATCAAAATCATATATATATGGTTTTCGTAAAAGAAGTTGCTCTACCCAACCAGGTAGAAATGGAAACAGTTCGCAATGCACAATTAATAAATCATATTCTTGGCTGAAGAGTAACAGCTTAATTCGTTCAAAAAAAGAACGAAGTAACTTTAAAAAAGGTAGTGAAGTTTTGTTAGAAAGCGCAACAATATATTCATTGATGAGTAATGAGTTAATCTTAAGTTCAAGCCCAGAAGAATATAACTCTTCCTTATATTGACCTAAACGGACCCTGTTACTTGCAGCTTGTTCACCATATAAAGCAAAACATAAGATTTTATAAGTTTTCATTTGTAATGATTATAAGATACGCTCATGATAAAAATTTATTAAATGACTTATTTTAATTTATCTTTAGAATGATTTTGCTTGATTGTAAATCTCAGCATAACTCCTCACTCCGCTTGAGATTGAAAAAACTTTCTCTGCCGCTTCTCTGCATCGATGAGAAGTGTTTGAATTTGAGACCAGCTCAATAAATAACTCATATGCTAGCTCTAAACTATTTTCATCACAATTATCTAATATCACTCCAACATTATATTGATTTACAATCTCGGCAACATCTCCAACACCGCTATTGGAAACTACTGGATTGCCACACCCTAAAACCTCAGCCATTCTTGTAGGAGATCTTCCCAATTCTGATAATTGATTTCCTTTATAGAACATTACTGATGCGCATTGATGCTGGTTTACACTTGGCATATTTTCAACTGTTGAGCTAAATACTCTAAGGCGATCTATAGGAACACCTCTTCTATGGAGAAATTCTGTAACTATTACGTGATTGTCTTTTGTTGTAACTTCAAATTTCATAAAAGGATTTTTTTTGGCTACGAATGAATAAAAGACTGCCAGCTTATCAAGATCAAACCAACCACTCAAGACTGATCCGCTGCAACCAATTACGTAATCAGACTTTTTGTTACTAGGATAAAATTTTTCAAGATCTGTGCAGGTTGGAATGACAACAACCTTTTTATGACAAATCTCATGCTCATATAAATCAAATATATATGCAAGAGAAGCATTTGTAAGAGTGACTACTGAAAAGGCATTTTTAATAGCGTGTCGCTCGAGTAAAAGTAATATTTTATGTAAAAAGGAGTCACGTTTAATGCGCCCAGATGTTATTAATTCTTCTGGCCACAATGCTCGCATATCAAAAATGTAATTAATATTGAGAATTTTTCCTACTATCATAGCTGCTAAAGCGGGAATATAGCTTCTTGCATGAATAAGATTAGCTCCTTTTTTGGCCTCAATAAAGCACGTTACAATCATCTTTAAAATATCAATTACATGAGAAAAGGGGCCAAAAAAATTTGTGTATTTTTTTGCCACCCAATTTACATTATTTTCATCGCATTGAGATTGGATAGAAATCTTTAGTGAAGTATTTTTAATATCATTCTTTTTTTCAAGTGAAATAATTGTGGAATTGAAATCCTTAGATAAACCAATCAGGTATCTTAAGACTTGTGACTGACCCAGGGGCTCCATTAAACCATTTCTAGTTAAGAAAATTATTTTAGGTTTCATATAACACGAAATATTTAATCAATTGCTCTTCCGGGCTCTGTTATATTAGCTTGATATTTGACTGTCGAGGAAGAAAAGTTTGAATCATTCATGCCCAATAAATAAATGCTGATTTCATTCTTAGTAACGATTGAAACCCTTGGGCTTGAAATACTTTTCACAATATCTATGAATCTCATCTTGGTAAGAGATGGTTTATTTAGTTTAAGAGCTATAATTTCATAAAATTTCTTTAAAAAAAGTGGTCTAGAGGTGTGATGATGTATTGGCGTTTTGATCTTCTCAATATTAATTAATAATTTATTCTTCATTTTCATTGGTTGATCTAAATAACTAATACCCAATAAATTCTCAGCAAAGTTTATAAGATTGGCATTCTGACCTTTCTTGATCATATCAAGTATTTTAGGAGCGACTGATCCTTTGAAATTAATAAAATTTGCATAGCTGGATAGTTCATAGGTAGTCATAAGATAATCCTCTAGAACTGAGCATTTTTTTCCAAGCGCAGCTGAGAATATAAGCGCGCTACTCATTGAGCAACTGACAACTTCTTCATATTTTGAAATCAAGCAAAACAACCTATTGTAAAATTCATCATTACTGCTGCCGGCAGTAACAACACCATACCCTTCATTGATCCAGAAATTTTTTGATATCTCTATATCTCCTCTTTGCTTAATTAAAACATCTCCTTTGTTAATTTTTTTCTTTTTTAAGCTTTTTAATAAATTTAAATTATTTGTCTTTCCATCTGGGGGACCAATAATTAACAATTCGTTTGATGGTGCTTGCCTAGAATTAAGCTCTTTTAATATGATCCAAGGATGAGGAAGATGAGCACATTGTTTAATTCCATCCGCTCTTTTAGCAATAACTTCGTTATAACACCAATGCAAAGGTTCGATTGAGGAAATATCCTGAGCTTCATGAAGATGATTCATATCTACACCGTGCGATATACCAAGTGGAAGAGGTAGATTTTCATCTAGCTGTAGATAGGATCTAAGAATATTTCCACTACCCATTTTTTTTGCAAGTACGTATAGGCTATCGTACTTTCTAAGGTCTGTAATTTTCATTGTTTAGGGCAAAAGCATTAAGCTCGAGTAAAATCATACTTGATCATAGCGTTTGTTTTTCTATCAATTGATCTAAATGGGAACCTTTTTTATCTCGCAATGTTTGATATGGGCCTGATTCGATAATAGAGCCCTGATCAAGGACATAAACATAATCAACATCTCTTATTGTAGAAAGTCTATGAGCGATAATTACTAAAGTAATTGATCCTTTTAGGCTGTCTATAGATTCTTGAATAAAACTTTCTGAGTCAGTATCAAGAGCACTTGTAGCTTCATCCAATAATAAAATATTTGGCTGTCTAAATAACTCTCTAGCTATAAAAAGTCTTTGTTTCTGCCCGCCTGATAATTTGATGCCTCGATCGCCAACTTGAGTATTATATTGCTCTGGCAATGATTCAATGAAATCAGAAATATTTGCCTGCATGCATGCTTTTTTTATTTGGAAAAGCAGCTCTGGATTTTCTTCTATATCTCCTTGCCACATAGAAATATTATTAGCTATTGAATCATCAAAAACCACCATATCTTGTGAAACATACCCAATTTGTGATCGCCATGAGCTAGATTTTAACAATGATGAATTTTGTCCATCTATTAAAATGTTTCCACTTGTTGGTCTTAGTATTAGTGTTAACAAATCAACGATGGTTGATTTACCCGCTCCAGATGAGCCAACAAAAGCTACTGATTGAAATGCTCTAATTTTAATATCAATGTTGGACAGTGCATTATCAAACTCATCTCCATACGAAAAGTTTACATTTTGAAACTCAACCGACTCTGAAAAGGTATCCATTGAAATGTCCGCATCATGTTCAATATTGTGCATTTGCCTATTAAATTCATCATTGACCATTTCTACTGCGCCAATTTGATCAAGCATCAACTGACCGTGTAGTTGCATTCCATGGAAGGAATTTAGCCCTCGATAAAATAAAGCTATTGAAACAAGGATTGGCCCTATTGGTTCATTGAAGTAAGCGATTTGCGCGCCAATGATAATCATGACTGCAACTACCAAAATTGGCTCTCTTAAGGAAAATGTTAGCGTCTCAGCAACTCGTCTTCTTAACTCAAAGTCAACAAACCTATCCACAGATTCAAAAAATTTATATCTTAGATGATGTGATTGATTGGTGGATATTAAATACTTAAAAGCATGAAGATATTGTATTAACAACTTAGAGAGAATGCCGCTTTCTTTGGCGGTCTTTCTAGAAAGACTTCGTACATAAATATTTAATCCTTGAAAAACAAATAAAAGCACTAAGCCAAATAATATTGCCATTGCACCAAATTTCCATGAAACTGCAAATGCTAATCCAACATAAACAGCTCCCATAACGAATTCTGAACCGAGCCTCATCATTGATCTAAAGGCAATTAACATAGTGTTAATTTGATTATTCATAACATTGGTAAAATGACCAGTATCACGACTTGAATAGTACTGGTAATCCATAACGCTATAATGATCAAATAACCTTTCTTTTAGCTCTCTAAGAAGCTGTGCAATAAGGTAGGCATTGAACGCCATGGAACCAAAAACAAGCAATCCCTTGAGTAAAAAAGTAATTGTAATTGCAATAATTAAAACTATTGGGGAGCCATCCCAGCCCAAGTAGATAAAAAAATTAAATAAAAGCTTTCCTATACCGGTTAATTCATCCTCAGTACCTGAGGTGCCAAGAACTTCAAATAAAGGCAAAACAATTAAGAATCCTACACCTTCTGATATAGCTGCGATCAAAGAAAGGGCAGTTACAATATAAATTTTAGGACCTAAATATTTTTGGAAAATTTGTAAATAGTGAACTAGGTCAAAAAAAATATTGCTCTTATTTTTCATATAAAAATTTACAACCTCAAATCAGAAGAATCTATTGGCAATACGCTTTTTAAATCAAAAATTACGCTATTTACTTTACAAAGATTTCTAAAACTAGCAGGATCAAGCTGAATAAATTCTTTATGCGGCACAGCTAAAATTAATCCGTCATACTTGTTATTTTCTAAATTATCTACAAATTCACAATCGATATTTTCAGGCAATACATCCTTGGAAATCCAAGGATCAAATACATCCACTGCAACACTGTATTCTCTAAGCTCGCTGATCATATCTAAAACTTTTGAATTACGAAGATCAGGACAATTCTCCTTAAATGTAGCTCCCATGATAAGAACTTTTGATTTCTCTAAATTGATATGTATCTTTGTCATTCCCTTGATGAAGCTAGAAACAACATAAGTACTCATCCTGTCATTTAATCTTCTCCCTGATAAAATAATTTCAGGCTGATATCCAATTGATTGGGCTTTATAGGTTAAATAATATGGATCTACTCCTATACAATGACCTCCAACTAGTCCAGGTCGAAAGTCAAGAAAATTCCATTTAGTTCTAGCTGCCTCTAATACCTCTGAGGTATCAATATCCATTTTATTGAAAATTAACGCAAGCTCATTTATCAATGCAATATTTAAATCTCTTTGTGTATTTTCTATCACTTTGGCTGCTTCAGCTACCCTTATGCTAGATGCCCTATGAGTACCTGCTAGTATTATTTCATTATAAAGATCGTCAATAATTATTGATGACTCTTCATTTGATCCAGAGGTTATTTTAATAATACTTGTAACATCATGCTCACTATCACCTGGATTAATCCTCTCTGGGCTATAACCGACAAAAAAATCTTTATTAAGTATCAAGGATGAATGTTTCTCCAAAATTGGTACGCACTGCTCCTCGGTAGCACCAGGATAAACAGTTGATTCAAATACAACAATATCTCCTTTTTTTAATACATGCCCAATTGTTTTAGATGCTTGAATAAGAGGCTTTAGATCTGGTTTCTTTTGTTTATCAATTGGAGTTGGGACGGTTACTATAAAAAAATTGCATCTTTCTAAGTCATCGGGCGTGTTCGTAAATTCTAAATTCTTAGAATCTTTTAATTTTTCTTTGGTAACCTCAAGGGTGTAGTCAATTCCCTTTTTTAGATCCTCAACTCTCCTAGAGTTGGTATCAAAGCCAATCACATTCCTTTTTTTTCCAAATTCAACTGCTAAAGGTAAGCCAACATAACCTAAGCCTATGATTGCTAATTTAATAGAATGAGTCATTGTTTTGATTGATAAAAATTTTGATACCAATTCACAAAATTAGCAACGCCCTCATTTACAGGTGTATTGGGTTTAAAATTAATCCACTCATTTAACTCTGAAGTATCTGCGCTTGTTGATTGAACATCTCCAAGTTGCATTGGTAAAAAATTTTTTTTTGCCTGAATATTTAGTGCATTTTCAATAGCAGAAATATAATCCATTAGTGGTGTTGGTTGACTATTACCAATATTAAATACTCTATAAGGAGCGTTGCTAGTCGCAGGATCTGGTGCTTCAGCTGAAAATGATTTGCTTGGAATAGCAGTTTTATCTGAGACTCTTATTATACCTTCTACGATGTCATCAATATAAGTGAAATCTCTAGTCATATTCCCTTCATTAAAAACATCAATTGGGTTTCCTTCTAATATAGCTTTGGTAAAAAGAAATAATGCCATATCAGGCCTGCCCCATGGTCCGTATACAGTAAAAAATCTCAACCCAGTTGTAGGCAATGAAAATAAATGGCTGTAAGTATGGGCCATTAACTCATTGGATTTTTTTGTGGCAGCATAAAGGCTGACTGGGTGATCAACGGAATGATGCTCAGAGAATGGTAAAGATTTATTTCCCCCATAAACACTCGAGCTGCTTGCATATGTTAAATGTTCGACACGATTGTGCCGACATAACTCGAGAATATTCATAAAGCCCTGAATATTGCTTTTAATGTATGCATGTGGATTTTCAAGTGAATACCTTACGCCTGCTTGAGCAGCAAGATGAATAACCTTTTGAGGTGAATGTTTTTCAAACAAGGTTTGAATGGATGAGAAATCTTCTATGTTACTTTTGATAAATGTAAAATTTTTGAACTCCTTGAGAATATCAAGTCTGCTTTTTTTAAGACTGACATCGTAGTAATCATTAAGATTATCAACACCTATAACTTCGTCACCTCTATTTAAAAGCTGTAATGAGGTATGCATTCCTATAAACCCAGCAGATCCGGTTACTAATATTTTCATAATTTAAAAATCAAAAAGTTGTTAGCATAAGCAATCAAATGAGGCCAATTTTCTTAGAATTATTACTAATCCAATCCTTGAGATCCTCGTCTGACATCCAATCTGGATTGTTTTCGCTACTGTAAACAAAATTTTCTGGAACCCTCTTACCATTTTTAATTCGTTTTTTGTCAGAATCCCAGCTATTAATTGCAGGCAATATTTTAAAATAATCATCATATTCATATGTAAAATGAGCATCTTCAGAGCCAATCATTTGTTCATGTAATTTTTCTCCTGGCCTTATCCCAACAATTTCATGTTTTGCTTCAGGGGCAACCACCTTTGCTAAATCAGTTACCTTCATGGAGGGGATTTTCTTTACATATATTTCGCCTCCTTCCATATCACTAAATGCGTTTAATACCAAATCAACCCCTTCTTCAAGGGAAATCATAAATCTTGTCATGCGATCATCTGTGATAGGAACGGTTCCAGAATCTTTTATAGATGTAAAAAAGGGAATAACAGAACCCCTAGACCCCATTACATTTCCATATCTAACTACCCCAAATTTTGTTCCGTGCTCTCCAGAGTATGCATTACCTGCAACAAACAACTTATCAGAAGCTAATTTGGTAGCTCCATATAGATTGATGGGAGAGCTAGCTTTATCTGTTGAAAGAGCGACAACTTTTGATATTTTTTTGTCAATGCATGCATCGATTAAATTCATAGCGCCCAAAATATTAGTTTTTATACACTCAAATGGGTTATATTCTGCAGTTGGAACAATTTTTGTAGCAGCGGCGTGAACAACTAAATCAACCCCATCAAGCGCTCTCATCAATCTATCTTTATCGCGAACATCGCCGATAAAAAACCTAATCCTAGATTCATTTGGGTAGTTTTTTGCCATATCCCATTGCTTCATTTCATCACGAGAAAAAATAATAATTTTTTTTGGGTTATAGTTTTTCAATAATGTTGACGCAAATGTCTGGCCGAATGAGCCAGTTCCACCAGTGACTAATATAGTTTTATTTTCAATCATAATGTTTACCTATCTGTTCTAGCTGATGCAGATATTTTATTAACTTTTTCTTAAAAAATGAGCTGCTATTGAATAAATGATCGCAGTAAAAAAACCACCTAGAGTTATAACTATACAAATAATTGATCTAGAGGGACCAGATTTTACATCAGGAATAAAGGCATTATCAAAAGGCTTAAGTAAGTAATTCTGTCTAATGTTAGCAAACATTTGTGTTTTCAACTGTGATTCTATAACTTGACTCATGGACTTCCTTACTTCATTTTGCATTGTTGAAGATAATTTATCATTTAAATATGACAAAGCTTTTGATGATTCCTCAAGAGCTTCAGCTCTGTATACATTATTAACCTCTCTTAAGATTAGCACTGCTAAATCATATGCAACTTCAGGAGATTTACTTGTCACAGATAATGAGATCAATCCAGTCTTTGAGTCGTCAGAAAGATTTATCGTGCCCCTATAAGCTTTATATATTTCAAGGAACATAAGATCTTTTTGAGCTGAAGCATTTTTTGCAGAAAATTCATCCTGATATATAACTGTTTTTGTTGCTGAGTTATATTCTTTTATTCCTACAAGATTGGATAAGACGCCGTCAAACTGAAGAAGATGTCTTAAAAAGTCTCTTGATTCAATCGTTTTCATAGCAAGAGCTGATTTGTTTGAAGTGCCGCCAACTGATATTCCTGCAAGGGAAGCAAGACCGCCAATTTGACCAGATGAGCCTCCCATCGAACCAGCTTGAACCTCTTGACCAGCAAGAGTAAGTATTGTTTGAGAGGTATATTCATTTTCAAGAGATAATGAATACATTACAGACCCAATACCAGAAAATAAAGTAACTAAAAGTATTAAAGATTTTTGAGCCCAAATTACCCCTATGAGCTCTCTAACATTAATATCTTGATCTGAGTATGACGCGTTTGAACTATTATCCATAATTATTATTTCAGGGTTTTAATAATAGGTATTATACAGTTTTATTCGACATGAAAGATTGTAATGGATAAAATTCTTTGGAGCTAAATGCTCGAAGCTTTTTCCTCCAAAAGCTTAGCCGCTAACCAGAACTCAAAATCGCTATTAATCCGAACACTTTCTTGTGGCAAAAGTGTTATATGACCAGTTTTCTTTCTTGAGCCCTCTTTTGTTAAATTATCTAGATGGGTCAAAGTTATTGCCCCGTTTTCTCGATACAACGTATCTCTTTCTAGCTTAATTATTGAATCAGAATTAGTAACAGATGAAAGACCAGACTCCCCATGAAGAAACAAATTATTTAATTCTTCATCTACAGATATCACATTATCTACTTTAAAAATCATAAGCGTGTTAATTGCCCAATCTATATGCTCAACTGTTCTCAAGGGAGAATTTACGTTTAAAAAACAAACATAATCAATACTTGCTTGGTCTATCTTTGAAAGAGATTGAAGGGCATCGAGACCTAACTCACCCCTACTAGAATTGGTGTCAATTTCTAAAGATCTTTTATGAAGAGTTAAATTTTTAAAATCTTTTGAAAACTCTAAAACGTCATCATCCCCAGAACTTATGATAATTTCTTCAAAAGATTTACATTTTAAAGCTTCAGATATTGTGTACCAAATGAGTGGTTTGCCACACATATCTATCAGTGCATCATTTTTAATATAATTTGTTTGTCGTGAGGCAGGGATAATGGCAACAACTTTTGGTAATTTTCCATTAAGTTCTTTTTTTACAAATCTTTTTTTAATTTCTCTTCTCGTGTCTAAAATTTTCTTTTTATTTTTTGTCAGAGACTTAGAGTGCTGACGATAATAAAATAATGGTATGTTAATATTTTTAGGCTTGTATTTTTGAATAAAACGAAGCCAAAGCTCATAACCATCCTGACATTGAAAATCTTCAATATATCCACCTAATCTTTTTAATGTATTTGTTCTGAACATTGTGCATGCACCATGTGCAGGCAAATCCAAAATTTCAACATCATTATCTAGCTTATCTCTTCGAATTAAGTCTAATACTTTTCCATTTTCATCAACTTCATAATAATCAGGAAAGACCAAATCATATGCTTTATTTCGGTCTAAGCTATCTGATAAAACTGACAATGCATTTTCATCTAAATAATCATCAGCATCTAGTCTCATAATATATTCACCCCTAGCAAGCCTTAGAGCTATATTATTCGTAATATTGAGACCCTGGTTTTGTTGATGAATAATACGAATCTTTTGATTTGACTCATATTGCTTCAATACCTCTTCAGTATCATCAGTCGAGCCATCATTAATAACAATGAGTTCCCAGTCATCTAATGTTTGATGGATAACACTATTGATGGCTTCTTCAATAAAGTCAGCATAATTATAAGATGCCATGTATACAGAAATTTTCAAAAACTTGCCCCTTTTTTATATGCCTGTTCTATTATTTTAACAGCGTATTTTCAATTAAATTTTTTGACCGATCAATAGAGTTACAAATGACTTCTCTGTATGAAAAAGTATTAGCCTGATTATACTCCCCACTGACAATAGCAAATAAACGTTTTTCTAACTCATTAAAATCTTTAACGGAATACCCAAAATCATATGGAATACTTTTATCTGAATATTTCTTAAATTCAGGAAAATTTAAAATTATTACCTCATGATTAGAAAGATAAGATTCAAACAACAACATTGAATCAAAGCCAAGAAATATTTTTTTTGATTTATTTATTTCATCCCAAGATTCTTTAAATAAGTCCGCTTTGACTATGGCCGCTTTTTTTTCTTTTGGATGAGATTTATATAGAAGTTTTAAATTACTAAATTTAGATGAAAAGGTTGAAGCGAGCCTATCAATGAAAGACTCATTTTCAAACAATGGTAAATTAAAGATGCCATTAAAACTTTTATCCAAAATATTTGGTTGAGAAATTATGATTGCCTCACATGGATCGTTATTATAATTTTTTGGTGAGATTGTCTCCAGCAATGGATGCCCAACTACCTCAACTCTTTCAGAGCTTATTCCTTCATTGATAAGTCCATCTTTTACGTAATTATCTATCACACCAACTATAGATGTCATATATGTGAACCTGTTATCAGCGTCTTTTAAACGATCAAAACCCTTCCAGTGATCAAAGAAACCAATACTTTGAATATTAAGCTCATTGCATGCAGCAATTAGATTGCAGTTTGTCATATCAATGTATTTTGAACTCATGGTACAAACAACCACACCAATATTTTCTTCAGTCAATATAGATTTCCACTCCTTGATTGAAAAATTTTTAATTGAAGTATATGCAAAATTATTGTTGAAGCTCTCTGATAATGCTTGAGAGAATGTTGATGATTTCTCGTGGAATATAAAAATTGCTTCAAATTTTTTCAAAAGTTTTAACAATGAATTGATAACGGGGAGTAAAAATCTTGTTCCTCCAATATCTTGAAAATAGACTAGGGGTCGTAAAGATAAGTTATGCATTCAACGAGAGCAATCCATCAGAAACTTTTTTAACTGCCTCAACAAATTCCAGTATCTCTTTTTCGGAGTTAGGGTATTTGCAAATATCTGTGATGCATATTTCACTTTCATGCATTTTTTCTGCAATTGGGCATATGCCTGGAGAGTAAAATTTATTAGAGTAATTTTCTTTTATGTGTGATTCATATGGACATTTCTTGTGATCATGTTTACTTCTATTATTTGTAAAATTTTCTGGTAATTCATCTTTTAAAAAATTTGAAGACAATGCAACATTTAATTGAGGTGTAAGATGAGGATTTTGATACATTGGCTCTAAATACATCGGCAAAACATATCCTTCATTTAACGCTATACCTTCAGCTTTCATGGCATTAACAAATTCTTTTCTGCTGAATCCTGCATCATGTTCATGAAATCTCATTCCAAATAAATAAAATACATGAGAGCTTTCGGGCTCAATTACCGGAGGTGTTAGAAAATTAAAAGGCTCAAGTTCTTTAATTAACATGGACGCTAAATCTGATCTAATTTTTGTTAAATAGTCTAATTTTTTAATTTGAGGAATTCCAACAGCTGCTTGCAATTCAGATAATCTGTAATTCCATCCGAGTTGATTGGTCATGTGACCTTTATTAATTTTACCTACAACTACCTCTCCGTGATTTCTTATTAAACGAAGTCTTTCAGCTAGATTAGGATCATTTGTTAAGGCGATGCCACCTTCTCCAGTTTGGATGCATTTATGATAATTTAAACTTAATATTCCAATGTCACCTACTGTTCCTGCTAACTTGCCATGATTTTCAGCCATAGGTGATTGGGCATTATCTTCGATTAGAAATAAATTATATTTGTCAGCAATCTCCTTTAATTCTTTTAAACGTGATGGATGTCCCAGTATATTTACAGTAAGAATTGCTTTGGTCTTTTTAGAAATTAACTTCTCTACAGATGCTGGATCAAGACCAAAAGTTCTATCTTCAATGTCTGCGAACACCGGAACAGCATTTTGCATTACTATTGAACTACCTGTAGCTGACATTGTAAATGGAGAGGTAATTACTTCATCACCTTCTCTAATTCCAATTGCTGAAATTGCACTATGAAGGCTTGAGGTTGCTGAGTTTGTGCTTACAGCAAACTTGACGTTGAATTTTTTAGCAAAATGCTCTTCAAGCTCGATTACTTTTTCTCCGCCAAGAAATCTATCTCCAGGTCTTGCAGAGAATCCAGATAAATGACCTTTTCTAATAGTCTCAATCAATTGCTTCTCTTCAGCATCATCAAGCATTGTTGAATGAATGGGATAAGGAGAGCTTCTAACTGGAGATCCTCCATGAATTGCAAGTTTAGATTTTGTTTTTTTTATCATTAACCTTTCCTATATATATGAAATAATTTGATCGTATCTTTTCATAATCTGAATTGAGTCTTCAATGCTACAACTTGTTTTATTTCCAGTATTGATACAATCTGCAAGCTCAGTGATGGCTCTTGTTGAGCAATCACGCCAAGAAGTTTCAGAGAAACATGCATTGTCTAAAATTTTAAAAGATGGGTAATCTGGATCATCAACAATCTTTTCTATTGAAAGCCTTTGCCCTCTCTGAGACAAAATAATCCTAGCCTCTGAAAATAGAATATCAATATCTATAAAAATATAATTTAAAGTTGGAATATGTCTAAAGTCAACCTTTGAATTAATGTCATAATTATAAGTAAAATTCACGCCAATTTCATGAGAAGGTGAATCTCCGCAAACATCTACTCCTGAAATATTGGTTGGCTCTCCAAACAACCACTCTATTAAATGCATTACATGGCTACCATTGCCGAGCAATCCTTTAGTATATCTTGCTGTAGTATGAAGATGATCTCCAAATTTCTTTGCATCAATATCAACCTTTAGATCTGAAATTTTTAAATTCCATCTCCTGAAATAATTTATGCTAACCGGGATATTTATAGAAATTTTTTCCATCTCTAAGGCTTCTTCAAGGTTTTTTGCTAGAGGTTTCTCACAAAAAATTGCTTTTACGTCTGACTTCACAACATGCTTAAAACAAGAAAAATGAAGCTCCGTTGGCAAACAAATACTAACAATATCCAAATTCAATTCAGCAATCATTTTTTGATAATCTGAATAGTGATTTTTAACCCCCCATTTCTCTGAAAATTCTTTTGCAACTTTTAGATCTGAATCACAAATCGCGATAAGTTCTACGCATTGAGATAAATGATAACCTCCAGCATGAGATAGGGCTCCTACACTGGGCAAATTTACATCAAAACCACCAGCAATTCCTCCGCATCCAATAATTCCAGCCCTAAACATAAAGCTTATTCAGGCCCCAGTAATTCATATAGCTCTTGATTAGTTTCAAGATATCTAAACATATCAGATATAGAAAAATATGGGTTTTGTGTATACAGGGCCTCAAATATATTTTTAACAAACTTGAAGTTTTTAGGATAGTTAACTGCAAAGTTCAAATCAGGTTTATTTAAAAATTTCCAATTGTTATCAGCCTCTAAAAAATGGACAGAAAACTTATCAGAATTATCAAATATAAACGAGCACGGATGCTTCTCCTCATTGTTGATATATTCAGGGAAGTTGTGAAACTTTTCTCCAATTCTTGTTGGGTATATTTGAACTCTAACCCCAACTGAAAATTTCGCTACAGATTTAGGTATTTGATCATATTCTTTTGTTGCTGTAGCTGCGTAATCACATCTTTCTCTCTCAAAGACATCTATTACATCATCTATTAAATTACCATGCACTAATGGATTATCGCCTAAAATCTCTATTATGTTTTTTACATTAAATTTTTGTGCCGCACTTACGATACGCTGCATAACATTATTTAGAGAACCTCTATAACAAAGAATCCCTTTTTTATTTGCTAGCTCTTCTAATTGATCATCAGATTTTTCATCGCTTGTTGCAATAATAATCTTTGGAGATTTTTTTGATTGCCCCACTCTATCTATGAGATGCTCAATCATTGGTTTGCCAACAAGAGGCATAATATTTTTTTGAGGCAGTCTGCTTGAACTTAATCGAGCAACAATTATTATTCCGTAAAGGGCAGAATTATCCTTGTGCTCTTCATTTGTAATATCTTTCATTTTTTTAGATTTCATAAAAGCTTGGAGGCTGAAGCCGGAATCGAACCGGCGTAAACGGCTTTGCAGGCCGCTGCATAACCACTCTGCCATCCAGCCACTTATATTCCAAGGTTACTTAGAAAAATAGCATTATACGATAATGATTAGAAAATAGTTGGGTTAATCTAAGAATTCAAAACTAAGAGGCTCAAGGGCTGAAACATCTACCCTAAGCTTTTTTCCGATCACTTTATTTAAATCCCACATTGAGATTCCTTCCTCTGGTCTTAAGAAGGTTAAATTATCATGATTAATAATTGAGCCTTTTTTTAGATTTGATTTTAAAAAAATGCCTCGTCGGAATTCTTTGGTGTTTTCTTGTTCATCATAATGAATTTTCTTGCAGCTATCCCCATGCATGTCCATAACTTCCCTGTTAAATTGTGCAACATATTTAAGATCAGCTGCATTAAATGATAGCTTATGGTCTCGAAAGGCTGCATCTTTAGAACTGGTATAATGAAACTCAATAATTTGAGCTCCTAATGCTAGAGCCATAATAGATGGGTTAATTCCAACAGCGTGATTACTAAAGCCGATCATGCAGTCAAACTGATCTTTGAATGTTTTTAATACAGACAAATGAACATTATGGAATGAGGGATTGTCATACATTGCGGTACATTGAAGTATTCCCAATCTATTTTCTTTTATGATATTTGGATCTTCCGCTAAAACAAAATCATACATTACTTTTAGCTGGTCATTTGAAGACATGGCTGAGGATAGAACAAGAGGTTTTTTGGTGCTGATCAACTTTTTAATCATTAAGAAATTATTTAAATCCCCTGAACCAACCTTATGGAGAGAAATATATTTATCTAATAAGTTAAAATATTTCTCCTCCCAAAGCGAACTAGAAAAATGTATATTATTTTTGACTGCTGTCTCAGCTAAGTCTATCCATTGATCGTCTGACAGCATGAAGCCTTCAAAGTGCTCGAATCGATCCGGACGAAGACTCTTGTTTACCAAGCCTGGGCCTGAGTATGATTGAAACTTAATAATATCTGCACCATTTTCTGCAGCTTCAAACATTAAATCTTTTGCTTTATTAATAGACCCTTCATGATTGCCCCCTATTTCAGCAATAAGTGTTGCTCTATCATCAAAAAATTTAAACATGATCAATCAAAGCCTCAAATGCAAATACAGCTGCTTTTGTTTGGGATCCATATGTCGCACCTGCAATGTGAGGCGTCAAATTAATTTTTTTTTCTAAATGAAGGGGAATTAATGGGTTATGCATTTGCAAATCATTTACCTCTCCAGTTATCACATCAGCACAAAATGTTATGTCAGGTCTTTCCCCTAAAAACTCAACTAATTCCTGCTCATTTATAATCTCTCCTCTAGATGTATTAATCATACAAGCATCTTTGGGCAAAAGATCTAGGTGTTTTTTAGAGATCATAGAGTTTGTTTCTTCGTTCAAAGCGCAACATATAACAACTACATCTGAATTTTGAAATATAAAGTCTAAATCTTTTTTTTCTGAAATATTTAATTTGTCGCAATTGACATATGGATCATAAAAAAAAATTTTTCTTGCTTCAAAAGCCTCTAAATATCTACATAATTTATTCCCAATTCTACCCATTCCAATGAGGCCAAAACTCCTCTCATTAATTTCATGTCCTCTCATTTTATCCTCATTGTCTCTCCATCGATTTAATTCAACTTCCGACCATGCTAATCGAATATTTCTTAGGCTTGAAAGTACTTTTAAAAATGTGAATTCTGCGCTGGCGGATATAGATTCAAGCTTTATCTTTTGATCAAGCAGGCCAACTACATGAACGTTACTTGAATTGCAATCAAGAATGTTTATATGATTGGTTCCTGTTGAAGGAGTCGATATAATTTTTAAATGCGTCATCTTTTCTAATATAGAATTGTCAATCACAAAATTTTGTCCTGGATTTGGTATCCAAAATTCATAATCAGCGTGCAATTGTAAAAGTTCATCTCGTTTCCAAATTTCAATGAAATCTATTTCAAAAAATTCCCTAAATTTTTTAATATCATCTTTGAGAAAAGAAAATGGAGCTGAAAATAATAACTTTGGTTTACTCATATTAAACTCAATATTATATCCTTGATTGAAAATGAAATCTTATCATGCTGGAGACTCTATCCTAACTTGAGTATTTAGGAATGAAGCTAAATTTTTTGAGCTATAAATGTATGTTCGCAGGCTAAGAGATCATCAAATGAAATCTCAGGATAATTTTTAAACACATTCCTCATTAAGCCATTGCCAATTCTTGACCTTTGATGCTTGTTTATTTTACGAGTATTCCAGAACAGTATCTTGAATCCAGAATCTAATACTAACTGCATCATTAAGCGCTTAGGATATTTTTTATGTACTCCATTTTTATACCAGTTAATAGCTTGATCAATTTCAAAAGGTCTAAACTCCTTAATGTATCGTTCATATTCATCTGGACTAACTTGAAGGTGTCCCCATGGCATATCAAGAACTCCCAATCCATGACCGCCTGCGGGGTGAAAATATGGATCATAACTATGAATGATAATTCCACCAGGCTTTAAAATTCGATACATTTCTTGGAAGGCGGATGGTAAATCCAAAATATGCTCAAGCACTGCAATCGAATTGATAGCAGAAAAATTTTCGGAATTAAAGCTTGTTTTTTTTGTTATGTCTCCAATGACGAACTGGGCATTGCTTTGTATAGATTTTTTTATTTTCTCAGGTAGCAATGAAACTGAGCGAAGTCCTGAGTAACCGTTATCGATACCGGTAACATGAAAGCCAAGTTTTTCTAATGCAAACAAAGAATGGCCGCCACTTTCATATCCAATCTCAAGAATTTTATCGTTTTTAACAATATCGAGTTGGAGATTATTTTTTAATATGTCGAATGTAGATTTATATCTTCTATAGAAAGAATTTATACGTGTTTTATTTTCATTATCTGTAGGAATAACTAAAATGGGATCATTTTCTTCTAAACTGATCAGATGCTTGGAATAGGAGGAAGCAACTTTTCTATATTGCTTATTTATTTCATCTGGATGAATCTCAATAGTTTTTTTACCAATACAGCTTTGAAAAAATTTAAGGTCTGTATCTCTTAATACATTCATTAGTGAAAGCTTATGAAAGGCTAGTAACTCAGGAAAAAACATCCAACCTTTTTTTACTGACCAACGATAGCCATCTTCTAAATATAACAGTGAGCCGTCATTTTTTTAAAAAGGTTTCGGGCTCATTGGTTGAAGACTTTTTGCCTGTATTAAAAAAAGTAGAAATGGATGCATCATTTAAAAGGAGAATGCGATTTTTAACAAATACAGGAAGTCGGCTTCCTAAATAACTTAGGATACTTTTTAAAAATGAATACATTTTTTAATCCTTGCTCTGCTTTAATTCATTAAAGGAGCAGTTTACCACCTCATCAAAACTTGGACATTCAATTTTATATTCATTAATAAGTTTTTTTGTATCTAGGCCGCATGAGTTAGCTCGTTTAATTTTTAAGTTATTAACTGATGTTAATTGATAAGTAATTTTAATATTCATTAGAGAGGCAAGTTTGATTACAAAGTCGGCTTTTGAAAAAACGTCAGAAGAAGCAACATTATATAGTCCCGAAGCTTTCTTCAAAATTAAAATCTTTAAAAGAGATACAAATTGTTTGCAATGCATAAACGAGGAATATGAATCATCAAATAGGTTAATATTTTGCATAGATTCAATCTGATTTATTGCCCAGTCAAGAAAAGATTTATTTTTGCTTGTTCTTCCTATGATTGAAGTCCTTAAAATTAATGCTTCTTTATTTTTAAGTATTCTATTTTCAGCCTCAAATTTTGATGCTGCATACTGATTGACTATTGATACTGTTGAGTTCTCAGAATGTTTTTTATCCTTATTGCCAAAGAAAAAGTGATCTGTAGAAATATGAATAAAGTAAATTTTATTATTTTTACAATATTGCGAGATAACTCCAGGTGTAATGGAGTTAACTTGGTGGGATAATACAGGGTTATTCTCGCAAAAATCTAAGGAGATACAGGCAACTGCATTAATTATTATTGCCGGTTTTACACTTTTGATAAAAGTTATAACCTTATCAGGTTTGTTAAAGTCAAAGTCATCAATAGACTCTCGTGATGCAAGAATAAGTTCTACGCCATCTATTTTTAGATTTCTTGAAATATATGATCCCAACATTCCAGAGGATCCAAGCAATAATATTTTTGTTAGCATAATAAAATTGTAGTTGATCATACTATAATGTTGTTAAAGAATAATGAATGGTATGAAAATAATAATGAGGGATTGATATATGAGTGATTTAAAGCTTGGAAGAAAAGCAGTTGGCATTGAGCACCCTCCCTATTTCATTGCCGATATTGCTGCAAATCATGATGGGGATCTTTCGCGTGCAAAAGATTTAGTATGGCATGCTAAAGAAGCAGGTGCAGATTGTGCAAAATTTCAACATTTTTTAGCCGACAAAATAGTGAATGATGTTGAGTTTCAAAAGTTAGAATCATTGAAAACACATCAGTCATCTTGGAAAAAATCAGTTTCTGAGATTTATGATCAATATCACTTTAAGAGGGAATGGACAGAAGAAATTTATCTTGAGTGTCAAAAGGCCGAAATAGAATTCTCAACTTCTCCATATGATTATCAAGCTATTGATGAGGTGGATGAATATGTAAACTTTTATAAGATTGGTTCAGGAGACATAACTTGGATTGATTTAATCAAATATATGGATTCAAAATCAAAGCCACTTATATTAGCAACTGGAGCAGCATCTATGGATGATGTGATGAGGGCTGTTAGTATTATTCCAAACGATAGGTTGGTCTTAATGCAATGCAACACTAACTATACTCTTGAAAAAAATAAACATAAATTTGTAAATATTAATGTATTAAACAAATATAAAGAAAAATTTCCAAATATTGTTCTTGGATTATCAGATCACACTTTAGGGCATGGATCAGTTTTGGGCTCCATTGCTATTGGCTCAAGAGTTATTGAAAAACATTTTACAGATGATAATGACAGAGAAGGTCCTGATCATAAGTTTGCACTAAATCCAACCACCTGGAGGCAAATGGTTGATATGGGAAATGAAGTGTTTGAAACACTAGGAGATGGAGTCAAGAAAGTTGAGGAAAATGAAAAAAATGCTTTTATCGTGCAAAGACGATCTATCACAATCAAAAGAAGCCTCACAAAGGGTCAAAAAATTGAGGAGGATAATATTGAATTCTTGCGCCCATGTCCAAAAAATAGCTTTCATCCTTTTGAAAAAGATTTAGTAGTTGGAAAGATCTTAAATAACGATAAGCATGCCGGTGAGAGCATTCTAAAAGATGATATATGTTAGGAGTGCTTGTTCCCGCATTGAACGAAGAAGAGAATATTCACAAAGTTCTTGAGGGATTATTTAGCGCTGGTATAGCACCTGAAAATGTATTTGTTTTAAATAATAATTCTGTTGACAATACAAAAAGAATAGCCAAACAATGCAGCTGCAATGTCATTGATATTAATTCACCGGGTTACTCTAAAACACTTAAAGCTGGTTTAAGATTTTTAAAAGATAACGAATACACTCAATTTCTGATAGTTGATGGTGATAATGAAATTGATGCGACATCAGTAAATAAAATTATTAAACTTTCAGATCAATATAGGCTGTGCTGCGGGTTTAGAACTAATCCAAAAAGACTTGGTGAAAAAATTGTTAACGCTTTTTTCAAAAAAAAATATGGAATTTTTGATTTTATGTGTGGGTTAAAGCTTGGTTACGTTGAGGACTTTAATGAAAGAAGTTTAATTGATTTTGGTATTGATTTATTAGTTTTATCTCATATCAAGCCTGAAAGTATTCTAAATCTTGAAATTAAACTAAACTCAAGAGTAGGTTCTAGACTTGGAAATAATATCAAGGTTAACTTTATGTTGGTAATGAGTTTGCTAATGTATATCTTAAGAATGAGAAAATTAAAATGAAAGTAGCAGCATTTGTTCCAGCAAGAAAAAATAGCAAAAGAATTAAGCATAAAAATAGACTAAAAATTAATAACCAACTTTGTCTGCAAAAAGTAGTTAACAATATTCAAAGGTCTCAGGTTGCAGATACTATTTTCATATCTACAGATGATGAATACTTCTTTAACAAGATAAATGGGGCTAAATTTCTTGAAAGGGGTTCTAATTTCTCAGATGACTTTTCTACTGTGATTGATTTACTTTCTTGGCATCAGCGTGAGCATCTCATGGAATATGATTTCATATTGCATCTATACCCTCATTCAATTTGCATTGATCCTGATACAATCCATAATGCAATCAATCAGTTCAAAAAATCTCAATCATTGAGGATGATTAGTGTTGCTAAACTTCCGTCACCAATTGAATGGACGTTCAAGTTGCATGACAATATATTAATTTCAAATCACCCTGGAGCAGAATTAATTAGATCTCAAGATCTAGAGGATAATTATTACAACACAGGTCAATTTTATATATATAAAAAAGAATGGTTCTCTAGCAAAGACCTCGAAAATAAAACAGGATATATAATTGATCGTTTTCAAGGCGTGGATGTAGATGAGGAACCAGATATTGACCTACTTAAACAATGCTACGATTATTATAGTAAGAGAATTAAAGATCTATGTTGAATTATTACTTGCCTTAAACGATCTTAGTGTGTAATCCAATCCACTTTTGATAGTCATCAAGAATGCAATAAAAAATGTAAGATCCGCAATCATAAAAATTAAATTATTATTTGTTTTGAAATAAAGAAGGTAAAGAAGTAAAGCCAGTAATTGAAAAGTTGTTTTCAGTTTTGCAATAAATGTAACTGTCGTCAAGCTACTTAAACCTTGTCTAGAATTTCGATCACGCAGAGCAGCAACCCAAAACTCTCTTGCAAGAATAAAGCCTCCCAATAACCCAAAATAGATGCTATTTGTATTAATTTGAATAGCCAAAATCATAAAAATAATTAAAATTTTATCTGCAATAGGATCGATAATAGATCCAAATTCGGATTCTAAATTAAATTTTCGAGCAAAGTAGCCATCAAAATAATCTGAAATTGCTGCTAAAAAAAATATAAAAAGTGCGAGGCTGTAGCTATTAAAAATGCTTATCAAAACCAAAAGAACAGGCCCTGAAAAAATTCTAAAAATTGTAAGACCTTGTATTAAGTAAAACATTTATCTAAATAGTTTTTTTATTTCATTTGCTAGTGTAATACTAATTCCAGGAACGATACATAATTCATCTATTGTTGCGTCCTGAATTTTTTTTAGGGATTTGAAGTAACTGATAAGATTCTGCTTTTTTTTAGGCCCCAATCCATACACTTGATCTAAAACAGAAAATTTGATTCCTTTAGACTTCTTCTTTCTATTGGCGGAAATAGCAAATCTGTGTGACTCATCACGAATTTGTTGAAGCAGTAAAAAACCTGGGCTATCTTTTGACATTTCTATAATCCCATCCTTAGATAGTATTGTTTCAGTGGATCTAATCCTTTTTGACCCCTTCGCAATACTGAGAATCATTGGTGCATTTTTTTTTAAAATTGAAAATGCGCTCAATGCTGCCTCCAGCTGCAGCTTACCTCCATCAATTAGTAAAATGTCTGGCAGTGGATTAGTGCTTTCTTTGTTAATTCTTCTCTGAAGAACATTCCTCATTGAACCAACATCATTTCCTGATAATTCTTTAGGTATGTTGAAAAGCCTGTAATTTTTTTTATCTGGCCCATTAGAAGAAAACCTTATTGCCGAAGCAACGGCATTCTGGCCGCTATGATGACTGACATCAAATCCTTCTATTGTTATGTCATCTTTAGATAAAGATAAGTTTGAGATTAGATCTTTTAAGGCAAACGAATATTTATCAGATTGATTAACTCGATTTTCGATAACTTGATTAGCATTTAATTTACCCAATTTAGCAACTTTCCTAATGTCTGAATTGATACTTGTTGAGATAGAAACCTGTTTTCCAAATTTTAATTTTACAGCTTGCTTAATTAAAGCAATATTATGGGGCTTAGTATTTAAAATAATCTTCTCAGGCAGAGAAAAACTATTTTGATAATATGAGAAGATCAAACTTTGCAATAACCTATCAATATCAATTAACTGATTCCCCTTTAGATAATGTGTTTTAGTTCCTCTAATCTTCCCATCCCTGACTGATAGAATGCATATTCCTGTTCTATCAAGCTTAGAAACACATGCAAATAAATCAATGCTAATTAGGGAACTATTAAATGATTGCTCTTGCTGCAACAGATCTAAGCTTTTAATTCTTTTTTTGATCTCCTGAGCTCTTTCAAAATCTTGCTGCTCTGCAAGTTTCCGCATCTGAGAAATCATTAATGATTTAGTTTTTTTTCCGGAAGAAGATAAGTAATATTGCGAAGACTTAATATCTCCTTGATAGCTAATCTCGGAAATAAAATTGACGCAAGGAGCAGAGCATCGTTGCATTTGATGTTCAATACATGGTCTAGATCTATTATTAAAGGTGGAATCACTACAATTTCGAATTTGATAAATTTTCTGCAAATCTTTAATTGTTGCTTTTACAGCTTGAGCACTGATAAAAGGGCCAAAATAGTTTTTTGAAACAGCATGCTTTGATCGCTTCATGCTTATACTTGGATATTTATGCTCCATTGAAAAATGAACATATGGATATGTTTTATCATCACGCAGGAGTATATTGAATCGAGGTAAGTTCTCCTTAATTAATGATTGTTCTAAAAGAAGAGCCTCAGCTTCAGTATTCGTAGAAAAAGTTTCAATCTTATCTGTAAGGATTTTAATTTGATGAGTTTTTCTATCTTTAAAAGATTTACCAAAATATGAAGATACTCTTTTTCTTAAATCCTTTGCTTTGCCAATATATATAATTTTATTGTTTGAAAAAAATTTGTATATTCCAGGAGTATTGGGTACTTGCTTTAAATCCAACGTCATTAACTAAGAAATTTTTTTGCGATAAGTTTTCCTGCAGCCACTCCATATTGATCAAATGGATTAATTTGAAGCATGCATGATGCTATAAAAACTCGATGTTCCCATGTTGCTAATAAAAAGCCGAGCGCTTCAAGTGACAGTTTGTTTATATGAAAAAGGTTAACTGGGGAATTACTATTTGTTTTTTCTAGAAAATGAGAAGGTCCTTTAGGATCTGAGGATAGCAAAGAAGCCTGTCCTTTTGCTTGAGCGCTTGATAATGGGCTATTGGTTGAGGTTGAGTAAATAATATCGGTACAGAATTCCGCAGTGCCCTGATGCAATAATTGAAAATATGAGTGCTGTGCAGTGGATCCAAAACCTCCGAATATTGACTGACCTGTTTCTTTAAATATAGATTTAGGATTTGCCTTCTTTCCAAGTGACTCCATCTCAAGTTGCTGAATATAGCTTTGTAGGGATCGCAATTTCCAATTGTAAGAGAGAACCACTCTATTTTTTTTATTTAAAAAGTTGCTAAACCACAAATCTGAAAATGCTAATATTTTAATAAATTTTTGATATTGCAGATCTATTTTTGTACTTCCTAGGAGCATTTTATCTGCAGAAAGGCCGCCCTTTAAAAATTTAGAGAAATTATTTTCCAACGCCGCACTCAGTGAGATAGGCGACCAAATTGAATATCTACCTCCTACTGTTTCTGGAAATGAGACAATGCAATTTTCATTAAAACCCAGAATTTTTGCTTTTTCTATATTGGCCGTAATTACTATTGAATTAGTTGAATTTCTTTTTTTACCCAGCCATCTTAAGCACGCAAGAGTTTCATCTGTTGACAGTGATTTAGATGAAAAAATATAAAAATTCTTTTGATCACTTATAGGTTTTAATATTGAATTAAACTCATCCTTGTCAGGCCCAGATACAAAATAATAATTAAATTTAAGTGATTCCTTGTTTGTAAATTCTTGAAGCAATTTTGGCCCTTCATAGGAGCCGCCAATTCCAAAAGTAATAATATTCTTAAACCCATCTTTTTTAATCCTTTTGATAAAAGGTTCTGTAATTTTTTTAAAATCAAATTCTGAGGCTGCTTGATTATTACGATATTGATGATGTAAAGCTTGTCTATTTTCTGTCTTGTTTACAATCTCCCCATTAAAGAGATCATTAATGGAGTCTTGAAGATTCAATTTATGTGCCAGTTCTTCAAATAATTTATAGTGCTGAGAAGAGAAGCTCTTAAAATGGGGGTGATAATCTAAAAGCTCAGATTCAAACTTAAAGGATAGTTTTTGTTTGCCATTATTAGACTTTGAAAGTTTCTTGAGATCAAGAAAAATACTTTTAGTAGATCTATTTTTCATAAATGGAATTATTAAAATTCTGTAAAGCTTGAGAAATATTTTCTGCTTCAGTAATTGGTCTGCCAATAACTAAAAATGTAGAGCCCTTAGCAATCGCTTCTTTAGCGCTCATGGTTCTTGCTTGATCATCTTCTACTTTTATATCCCTAATACCTGGTGTAATTTTTATTGAATGAGAACCTAAAATTGTATTTGCTATTTTTAGCTCATGGGGCGAACAAACAATTCCATCTATATTTACTTTAATTGCAATTTTGAATAAATTGCTTATTTGATCCTCAAGCTTATTATCAAATAAAGCAAATGAATCTTCCTCTTCTAAGCTTGTAAGCATGGATACCCCTATAACTTTAGTATTAATATATTTACCTGCAAGCATAGCTTTCCTGAGCATCTCTTCGCCGCCAGATAAGTGCACTGTTAGCATATCTATTTTGCAGTCATTGAAGCCTATAATTGTTTCATGAACAGTATTTGGAATATCGTGCAATTTTAAATCTAAGAAAATTTTGAATCCTTGAGAAGATGCATGCTTAAGAAATGATTTACCAAGGGCATTAAAAACAACGCTTCCGATTTTAACCAGACAAAGATTTGGATTTAGTTGTTCTAAAATTGCATTAGCCTTTTCAAAATCAAATGTATCAATAGCTACAATTATTCTTGGATCAATCATGAGCATCCAGGAGCTTCTTAGATGCTTTGAAATGCATAATTGAGGTTTCACCTAAATAAGACTCTTCTTTTGTCTTAGGGTTAATATATTTTCTTGGTCTGATGGTTTTTTTTGAGAATGAACCAAATCCTCTTATCTCAACTCTATTATCTAATGCAACGGTATTAATTATTTCCTGCAGCATTAGATCAATTCCTTCAATAATTGTTTCATCATTCAAAGATGAGAACTTTCTTGAAAGATGAATCGCTAGATCTGATTTATTGAAATTTTGCACCTGTTTCTTCATTTTTAGTTCAAAAAATACTTAGCTTTTGAAGTTGGGCTAAAGCGAATTTTATTTTGAGATGGGATTTTGAAATTCTCCATGCTCTTCGGATTTCTTCCCATTCTTTCTTTTGTTATAAATGTTTCAAAAGAGCCAAATCCAGATAGCTTAATATTTTTTTGAGATCTAAGGGTTGTTTTTAGCGCTTGAAAAAATTCATCAACTAGTGACTCAGAAATATCAACTGAAAGTCTCAATTCTTTTTTTAATATTGCGCTTAAGTCTTTTTTGGTCAAATTCATGACCTTATTTTAGCATTCAATCTTTTTTCTAAAAGCTTCAATATAGTTTGCATTGAACTGTTGATTTCAGAATCTAGTAAAGATTTAGTATTGCTTTGAAAGGTAAATCTTAGTGTCATGCTAACAGAGCCCTTGGGAATATCATTTCCTTCAAAAGTATTGATAAGATTGAAGGAGACTAAGTGCTTGATGTTTCCTTGAGAAATCATGTTTTCAACTTCTTCATAAGAAATAGATTTATCTATGACGATATTTATGTCTCGAGTGGAAAGAGGGAATTTGCTAGTTTTTACGATTTTTGGATTTACAGAAGATAATGAAATTTTTTCGGGATAAATTACAAACCCATGAGCTTGTTTCTTGATCAGTTTCTCTGTAACGGACAGGTCTACTTCACCCATCACTCCAATCTTTTGTTTGCCAATAAATATATCTAATACATTTTCATTGAATGGTGTTATTGAACTCGCTTTTTGAAATTCAATATTTTGCATGCCTAAGGTTTGTAATAATTTAGAGATTTCTGCCTTCAGCGAAAAAAAATCATATGTCAATTCTTTCTGACTCCAGGTTTGTTGTGGTTCGTGATGATAGATAATTCCTGATAAATGTAACGATTGAGTGAAGCCACTTTTTTCTTTTTTAAATACATTCCCGGCTTCAAATACTTTAATAGATGTATGTCCTTTTTTTAAATTGCTGTTCACTGCTGCAAATAGAGATCTGAAAAGACTCCCTCTAAGTAATGGCTCGTTTTCATTTATTGGGTTTCGTAATTCAGCAGGCTTCCAGTTATTAGAATTTAGCTGATGGAAGGAGTCTCTTGAAACAAATGGCATATGCATAAGTTCTTTAAAGCCAGAATGGACTAAGCCAAGCCTAAGATTACCTAATGCATGACTCTGCTTATTGCTTGTGATTGGTCCTGCCTTTGGTTTTGATATAGGTATATTGTCATATCCATAAGATCTTAATAACTCCTCATACAAATCCTCTTCTAAAGAAATATCAAATCTGTGGCTAGGAATTTTGAATGTGACATTCTTTTCACTTCTAGCGTGCACCTTAAAACCAAGGTTTTTCAAGATAAGAATTCCTTTGCTTGCCTTTAAACTTAAGCCAGAAAATTTATTAAATCTTGCTACATCCAATTTAACATTTTTCTTTTTAGTCTTGCGGGAATAAGAATAATAAAGCTCGACCGAGTCATACTCTGCTATTTGGGCTAATAGAAATAGATATCTTTCTAATGCTAGTTGCTGTAACTCAGGATCTACTCCTCTTTCAAAGCGATGGGAGGCATCAGTAGCCAGTCCATACATTCTAGCTTGATTAACAATAACCTCAGGTCTAAAAAATGCAGCCTCAACAGCTATGCTCGAAGTGCTCGATGATACAGATGATGCTTCACCACCAATAATGCCGGCAATCGCTTGGATCCCAGATTGATCCTGAATTGTTAATGAAGAAGACTGAACATCTTTAACATCACCCCCAATAACCGTTACCGCATGATTCTTATCTTGAGGAAAATGAACATTAATTGGCAAAGATAACTTAGCAAGATCAAATACATGCATAGGCGCACCAAGCTCTAACATCACATAATTGCCTAGATCAACCAAAGGACTTATTAATGGAATACCAGCTGATTCTATGAAGCTTCGCTTTTTTGTGTCTAGATTTTTTAATTTTTGTAAGCCTTTAACCAGCATTAAGTGATAATTTCCACAACCAGATCCATCAATTTGATTGATAATTCTCTTATCTTGGATTGGTTTTAATGATGTGGTTTCAATTTTTTGGCTAGGTTTTTTTGATTGATATGCATAGAATTCTCTTTCCAAGCCTCTGAGTGAAAGCGCATCTCCTCGATTTGGAGTGATATCAAATTCAATTTGATCTCCCTCTATCTCGCACTCAAAACCAACTTGCGTGAATACATCACTAAGTTTTTTTTGGCTCAGACTTGTATTGAGAAAATTCTTTAAATATGAATATTGAATTTTCATGATGGAAATTGATTTAAAAAATCCAAATTCGATGAGTAAAATTCCCTGATATCTGTTACTCCATAATAAAGCATAGCCAAACGCTCAACTCCCATACCAAAGGCAAAGCCACGAAATGTTTTTGTGTCTATGTTGCAGCCATTTAATACATTAGGGTGAACCATTCCACATCCTAGAATTTCTAACCATCCTTGTTTGCCAAATTTGATGTCTACTTCTGCTGATGGCTCAGTGAAGGGAAAATATGATGGCCTAAATCTGACTTCCATTTTTTCATTAAAAAAATCTTCTAAGAAATCTATTAAAACTCCCTTTAAATCGCCAAAGGTAACGCCTTCATCAACTACCAATCCTTCAATTTGAGTAAACATTGGTAAATGAGTAGTATCAGAGTCACATCTAAATACTCTACCAGGAGAAAGCATATATAAGGGCAAATCTTCATTTAGCATTGCATGCACTTGAGTATTTGAAGTATGTGTTCTTAATAAATATTCTGTCTTACTGCTGGAATTAAGATAAAAGGTGTCATGCATTTGTCTTGCAGGATGATTTTCTGGAAAATTTAATGCTTCAAAATTGTAAAAGTCTGTTTCTATTTCATTTCCAGAAAAAATTTGATAATTTAGAGAGGTGAAATAGTTAATAATTTTTTGTGAAATTTTAGTTATTGGATGCTCAGAACCAACCAAAAACGGATCAGCAGGAAGAGATACATCTAATTTCTTATGGTCACTTTTGCTTTCTATATGTTCAATGGAGGTCTCAAACAATTTGGTTAGGTCATTTTTAAGAATATTTAACTCTTTTGCGACATACACTTTCTCATCTGATTCAAGGTTTCTAAGCTTTGAGAATGCAGAGACAACAAAAGACTTTTTACCAAGATATTGAGCTCTTAGTTGAAAGAATTCAGCCTCTGATTGAACGGATTTTAATTTGAGAGCGGCTGTTTCAATTAAATCCTGAGGGATTTGCATGAGAACATTATACCCTTACTTTTTCTACGATTTTCTTAAAAGTATCAGGATCAGAAAATGCAATACCAGCTAAAGATTTTCTGTCTAGTTTTATATTTGCTTTAGAGAGTTGATTGATGAATCTGCTGTAAGAAACTTCCAACGGGATTAACGCTGCAGAGATTCTTGAAATCCATAAAGATCTAAAAGTTCTTTTCTTATTTCTTCTATCTCTAAAAGCATATTGAAGAGCTTTAACATTAGATTGCTTTGCAGTTCTAAATAACCTACTTCTAGCACCATAATGACCTTTAGTGGCTTTCAGTACTTTCTTATGTTTTGCTTTTGCTGCTAGTGCTTTAGTTACTCTTGGCATGATATTTAAATGTTATATAAAAGTTTTTGCGCAATTTTTTTGGTCTCATCAGCCATCTTGATCATCCCGCGATTATGTCGCTTTCTTTTGGTAGTTTGCTTAGTCAAGATATGAGCACGAGAAGCGCTTCTTCTTTTTAAACCATTACCAGTAGCTTTGAAACGCTTTTTTGCGCTTGAATGTGTTTTTAATTTATAACCCATAATTACTTTTTTCTAATTTGTGAGAGAACCATCAATAACTGTCTTCCTTCAAGAGATGGCTCTTGGTCTACTTGAGCAATATCTTGAAGGTCATCCCTCAAACGATTTAGTAGTTCAAGCCCTAAATTACTATTAAGAATTTCTCTACCTCTAAATCGAACGCTGATTTTAGTCTTATCTCCGTCATTCAATAAATCATTCAATGAAGTAGAAGCAAGGTATGTGAATCTTAAATATATTAATGCCAATGAATGGATCTTTTTTTCAAATTACAATTCTCCCAAAGGCTGCCAATTTGAGTCTCACAACCAAGTCTCTATTTTAATTTATTGGGCAAGCACTAATACCCAAATTAGAATGAAGGCGAAAATTTCTAAGACGTCTGAAGAATTTTCTGATCAGCATTTTCAAGGACGAACCAAAGAAAAAAATGCATTGGCTATAAGCTCCAATCAGTCAGAAATAATTGATTCTTTTGATGAAGTTTCAAAAAATTTTTATAAAACCCTTGAAAGCATGACACCAGAAACAAATAGACCAAATTTTTGGGGAGGCTACTCATTTACTCCATATTATTTTGAGTTCTGGCAAGGTCATGAAAATAGACTGAATAAAAGGCATGTCTTTGATAAGCAAGGCGAAGAATGGATAGAGCAAATTCTGCAGCCATAAGATTGTTTTCTTTTTATGAATAATGCTATAAAATCCACTTCCATGTTAAATCACTTAACAACACAACTCTTAAATCAAAATTATTTTGATTAAATTCTCTCTTAATACTTAAGGTTCTAAGTCATCGCTTTGAAGAAAAAATCAACGACTCCTATAAATAACAAAATCTATGCAAAAGAGGTTATGTTAATAGGCTCTA
>CABXFE010000001.1 GCA_902511425.1 uncultured SAR86 cluster bacterium | reverse complement strand
AGCCTAATTCCAAGGCTTCAGCTGGAAGAAACTTTCTGCCAGTGTAAGCAAGCTCCCTTACTGCACCAATTGGCATCAGGGTAGGCAATCTTTGCAATGTACCAACGTCGGCTGCAATCCCAATATCAACTTCAGCAATTTTAAAAAAAGCATCTGATGAACAGTGCCTGATATCACAAGCTGCCACCATATCAATTCCACCGCCTACGCATGCTCCTTGAATGGATGCAATTGTGGGTATGCGACATTCCTCTAGAGCTGTAAAGGTATCTTGCAGCTCCAGCACTTCATGATAAAAAGTTTCACGCATTCGAGCGGGATCTTTTTTTGGGCCGTCCTTATCTGCAGGAGCAAAATTTGCTAAATCCATACCAGCATTAAAATGCTTGCCTTCGCCTGTAAGAAGAATCACACGAGCCTCAGCATTTTTGTCTAGATCTTTAACTATTTCTGGCAGTTCTTTCCAAAACAATCTTGTCATAGTGTTAAATTCATCAGGACGATTCATGACTACATGAGCTATATGGTCTTTAACGCTGACATCAAAACATGTGTATTTAGTCATTCGAACCTACCTCATTTTTTATGTTTTGAACTATCTCTCTTAGTTCATCGACTAATTCAAAGGTTTTGTGATGGGGGAGAACTACTTTTCTCTCGGTGCTAAGTTTTCTCAGCCCATTATCTAACTCATTTAATTTGGTGATTATTTCTTTACTCATGGCTACAATAGATTTCTAAACAAAAAATTATAATAGCTTGAATCTATGAAAGCACGTCTCTGGCAAAGTTTATTTCTTCTAAATGCTCTGATGATAACAGAAATTGTTTTTGCAGAGGATTCAAAAAAAGATGTTAGAGATCTAAAAGAACAAAATATTATGTCAGTTCTCTATCAGCAGACGGCTGCTGAAAGGCTAGCTGGCAGCATTCAAACTTTCCAATCAGCAAAGCAAGCGCTAGACAATGCATTAGCAGATCCCACTTGGAGTGCTTTACCAGGACAAAATATTCAGGGCAAAAAGCCAGCTATCATTGTCGATGTTGACGAGACAGTTCTAGATAATACTGCTTATGAAGCCCGCATGATCCTTGATGGTACCAAGTATCCAGAGGGGTGGGTTAGTTGGGGCAAAGAAGCAGCTGCTACTGAGGTTCCTGGAGCAAAAAATTTTTTGAATTACGCTGCTTCTAAGGGTGTAACAATTTTTTATGTTACAAATCGAGTGGTGGAGTTAAAAGAAGCAACCAAAAAAAATCTCACCAAGCTTAACATTCACTGGGATCAGACCATGGACACTGTTTTAATGCGAGGAGAGAATAATTGGAACTCTGATAAGGGCCCAAGAAGGACACTGATCGGCAATGAATACAGAGTTCTCTTGATGGTCGGAGACAACTTGGGAGATTTTGTAGATGCTAAAGACAATAATTTAAGTCCAAACAATCGAGCGAACATTGTTAAAGATTATGCTGATTATTGGGGAGTAAAGTGGTTCATGCTTCAAAACATTGCTTACGGCGATTGGGAGGGAGCACTATATAATTTTGATTATTCGCTATCTCCTGATGAAGTGCATAAAACTCGTCTTGAATCACTGGAACCCAGCAGGTAATTCAATGAAAAAATCTTTGCTTATCCTTAGCACCTTTGTGCTTTATGCCTGCGGGTATGGGGATAATATTGAGTTGGTTGCTATTGGCTCTGATACAAAACCACCTGTAACACTTGAACGCTCAACAGCGCCCACAGCAAAAAATATTATTTTATTGATTGGGGATGGCATGGGACCCAATCAAGTTGCATTAGCAAAATTTGCAACTGGCGGAGCTGATCATAGATTATCTTTTGAAAATTTTCCCATCACGGGGATTGTCTACAATCACTCTTCAGACAGTCTTTATACTGATTCAGCAGCTTCAGCCACAACCTGGGCAACAGGAGTCAAAACAAAAAATAGGTACTTGGCAGTTGATGCTGAGAAGAAGTTTCTTCCAACCATTCCAGAGCTATTAAGCACGAAAGGTTATAAGTCTGGCTTGGTGGCAACTTCATCCATTACTCATGCAACGCCTGCGGCTTTTTATGCACACATTGATAGCCGTTACAAAGAGAAAGAAATTGCAAAAATGCTCGTTGATTCCGATATAGATATTGCGTTAGGTGGAGGCCAAGAATTTTTTGATGTTTCATCTGAAGTCAGCCCTTTTATGATCTATGAGAAGACGCTATTAGATTCCTCATTGCTCAATTCAAAAGAGCGGGTGATTGGACTCTTCGCTGAAGATGGTTTTGATAGAAGGCTAGGAACTCCAACGCAGCTTGAGATGACTCAGGTTGCACTGAACTTTCTTGAAAATAAATCTCAAAATTGCAATGGTTTTTTTTTAATGTCTGAAGGCAGTCAAATCGATTGGGCAGGACACGATAATAATGTTCAGTACATGCTGATTGAATTTGCTGATTTTGATGCAACTGTTCAGGCTGCGACAGATTTTGCTATTGAAAATCAAGATACCCTCATTCTTGTTACAGCGGATCATGCTACCGGAGGCTTGGTATTGCAGCGCCCAAGGGGTTCAAATTTAAGAGCGCAATGGACCACTGGCAGTCATGACCTGTCACCGATAAATATTTATGCGTATGGTCCAGGCGCAGAACTTTTTAGTGGGGTAATGGATAACACAGAAATCTTCGAGCGTATTTTGCAGGCTCTCGATTATGAGAACCTAGATTCAGCTAATTGCGTTAACTAAATCAGCAAGGCTTGGAAATGTCTCAACTCCATTTTGGAGAATTCTATTTTTGCCTGGGGTAATCCAGGCCACTTGTTTGATCCCTGCTTTAATTGCAGCTGTGACCACTTTAAAATCATCATCAATAAATATTGCATCCTCAAAATCCAGATTTAAATTATGCCTTGCCAAAGCCCAGAATTCTTTTTGCTCTTTAGAATAGCCTGCTTGCATGCTATAAAAAATGGAATCAAAAAATTCTAGGAAGTTTTGAGTCTCAGCCTTGTATTCCTGAGCTCTTGGATCTCCATTGGTCAAAATATGCTTAGGGTTTTTCAAGGTTGATAATCTTTGTAAAGCTTCATAAGAACCTTGTAAGTAAGAGCACTTCTCTTCTTGTTCTCTAATTATTTCCATGCAGTCAACATTCAACAAATCATCCCAATAATTTAGGTTATAAAAATTTAGAGTTCCTCTTTGGGCATCAATTTCTGCCTGTATCTTTGTTTTAATTTCTTCTAGGTTTTCATTTGATTGGCTAGCCACATGCTCAGGTAACCATAATTCCCAAAACTTTATATCGTACTCAAGATTTAAGATCACCCCATCAAGATCTGAGAGAATTGCAGTGGTAGAATTAAGTTTTACCATTAATGAAATGTTATCTAAAAATTTAGAACTTATTATCCCTCAATTAGAGGAATTAACGCGTAGTTTATTTCCCGAGATTCTAAAAATTTACCAGAATCCAAGGTCAAACGCGCAAGAAAAGAAAGATGGGTCTCCAGTGACAGCTGCAGATATGTATGCCCATAAAGTCATAGTTAAGTTTTTGAAGAAACACTTTCCTGATATTCCAGTTGTTTCAGAAGAGAGTTTCAAGCAAAAAAATTATAAGCCTGCTAAAGAGTTCTGGATAATCGATCCCATCGATGGAACTAAAGAGTTTGTCAATAAATCCGATGAGTTCACAACCAACATTGCACTTATTCAAAATGGCAAACCTATTCTGGGCGTGGTTGGCGCCCCTGCTTTTGATAGAGTTTGGTCAGGCGCAGCAAATCAGACAACTCAGAAAAAGAAGGCCGATGCTAAAAAACGAACAATTCTTCGCATAGTTTCCAGCAGAAGCCATAGAACAGTTATAGATACAGCTTTTTTAAATTTTTTAGATAAAAAAGGAAAAAGATTGAAAATTATATCTAAAGGCAGTTCTCTTAAAATCTGTGCTTTGGCAGACAAAAAAGCTGATATTTATCCACGATTTGGACCAACTTCTGAATGGGATATTGCTGCAGCTGATGCTGTGCTTCGATCTAGAGGGGGAGGGATTTTTCAAATAGATAACCACAAACCCCTTGAATATGGGAAAAAAGATAGCATATTAAATCCTATGTTCATTGCAATAAGTAATTTGAACGAAAAAAAGGCAATTTTGTCTCTAATAGGTGGTTTTAGTAAAAATTTGCTATAATTACCTGTTCTGAATAACTATGAGTTATAATTAGTTATTAGTAAAACATATATATGAGTACAGACTTACAAACAATTACGCTATCAACTCCAGGCAAGGACATAGAATCCTATTTGTCCTGTGTGCATGCTATTCCCATTCTGACTGCTGAACAGGAGCAAGAGTTAGCCCAAAAGCTTTATGAGAACAATGATCTTGAAGCTGCACGTCAACTTGTTTTATCACATTTAAGATTCGTTGTGCATATTGCAAGATCCTATCAGGGCTATGGTTTGCCTTTAGCAGACATTATCCAAGAAGGTAATGTTGGGTTGATGAAAGCTGTTGATCGTTTTGATCCTAACAGAGGAGTAAAGGTTGTGTCTTTTGCTGTGCATTGGATCAAAGCAGAAATTCATGAATATATTCTTAAAAATTGGAGAATGGTAAAAATTGCAACAACCAAAGCTCAAAGAAAACTTTTCTTTAACCTAAGAAGCAAGAAAAAAACTTTAGATTGGTTAACACAAGAAGAAGCTGAAAAAATAGCCGAAGATTTGAACGTAGAAGTGAAAGACGTCTTGCACATGGAAAACCGATTAACCTCGCATGACTCCGCATTTGATGCGCCGGTTGGCAGTGATGATGAGGGTGACATTCTCTCTCCATCTCAATATCTTGAGGACAAATCATCCAGCCCAGAAATTCTTGTTGAGGCCCAAGAGGTCTCTGATCATAATTCACAAGAGCTTTCCATGGCCTTATCTAGCCTCGATGATCGAAGCAAGGATATTATTGCAAGAAGGTATTTAGCAGATGAGAAAGAAACCCTTCATGACTTAGCTGATGAGTACAATGTTTCTGCAGAAAGAATCAGACAGATTGAAAATGGAGCATTGAAAAAACTCAAAGCCGCCATGTCTAACGCAGCCTAAGCAAGGCACTTTCTTATTAATCAAAATAAGCCTTACCTAGCGAGCTTTGTAAAAAGACTTGGTCGCATCACCGCATCCCAAAAAAGCGCATTAGAATCTTTGGAACACCATCATCTATCAGGAGCCAATGAGCTCTCAGAATTAGCACAAGGCTATGAAAAAAGTATTTTAGAAATAGGTTTTGGTAATGGAGAAAATACAGCTTTCTTAGCAGCTAAAAATCCCAATGCGCTGATCATTGCATCAGAAGTATACCTGTCGGGGATAGGCAGTCTTCTTAATAGTATCGCTCAGAATTCTCTGAAGAATATAAAAATTTATGATGATGATGTGCGCGAGCTGCTTTTAAAACTTCCAAATGGAATTTTTGATGAAATTTATATCATTTGCCCCGATCCATGGCCAAAAGCTAGACATCATAAACGCAGACTAATCAAACATGGCTTTTTAAAAGTTTTAGCAAACGTTTTAAGGGAGGAGGGGACGGTATATATTTCAACGGATTGGGAAAATTATGCTGAGTCCATTGAGGAAGAAGTAGAAAAATCTAAGGAAGATTTTTTGTTCAAGAAAATTTCTAATGAGGGTATGCCTATCACTCGCTTCCAACAGCGGGCAATAAATGAAGGCAGATCGATACATACTTTTTTATTAACTGTTCTAAAAAAATAGTTGAATAGTCTCATTGAGGAATTGATATCCCTTTTGACTGGCCCCAATCTTATCTTTTAACAGCAAGCCTTCATCAACGCCTCTTTGATATTTTTTTAAAAAACTTTCTGGTAGATCGATTGTTAAGTCTTGTTGTTGCAAACCATTTTTAATTCTTAGTAGATTCATTGCAAGATCTATATCAAGTTCATTGCCTGCAATCGTTTTTAAGTCAGCCGACTTTTGATTTTGAATGTAACCCTCTAGGGGTTTTATTTTCCTATATCTGATAATTTCTTGCTGATTTGATATTTTGCTATGTGACCCTGGTCCCACACCTAAAAAATCACCAAACTGCCAATAATTTAAATTATGGTTGCTTTCAAATCCTGGTTTAGACCATGAGGAAACCTCATATTGCTCAAAACCATTTTTTTCAAGAAGATCTTTTGCAATGACTTCCATTTCCTCAATTGCCTCTTCATGAGGCAGTAAAAGCTCTTTTTTATAAAAAATAGTATTTGGCTCAATTGTTAATTGATACAAAGACAAGTGATTTACATTTGAATCGATAATTGTTTCTAAGTTTTCATTAAACGATTCAGGCGTTTGCTTTTCAATGCCATAGATTAAATCAATGGTTGAATTGATGTCTTTAAGTATATTGGTGGCTTGAATCGCAGACTTACGATCATGGTTGCGTCCCAAAGCTTGCAACTCTTGATCAATATAACTTTGGATACCCAGCGATACTCGATTGATACCCGCTCTCAATAACTCCTCAACTTTTTTTTCAGACACATCGTTTGGATTCATCTCTATAGTTATTTCAGTTTCAGAGGGCGTCAGTCTATCTCTCACAGAGTCTAATATCTGTTTGATTGATTGGGTAGAAGCAAGTGAGGGAGTTCCACCACCAAAATAAATACTTCTAAATTTTCTATCAGCTATTAAATCACTGGAATGTTTAATGTCTTTGATGATTGCTTCTGCTAGCCTTGCATCATTGCCATCTACAGGATCAGTGGTTATAGAAAAATCGCAATAGGGGCATTGTGTTTCACACCAAGGCAGATGAACATAAAGACTGAGAGGTGTGTTATTCAGAAGCAAACCCTTCAATTTTTCTTTTTAACACTTGGATAGCTTTTCCTCTATGGCTAAGCAAGGCTTTGTCATCTGCATTCATTTCTCCCAAAGATAAATTGCTTTCCTTGGGATAGAACATGGGGTCATAACCAAAACCATTGGCTCCTTGCATTGTTGTTTTTACAGAGCCCTCTAACATCCCTGTTGCGATCAAAGGGTATGGGTCTGCAGAAACCTGAACTAAAACTAAAACACATACAAAGTATGCCTTGGTTTCATTTAAATCTAATGCTTCAAGTTCTTTTCGTAGATGTTGCCTATTTTCCTCGTCTGTTGCGTTTTCATGTGCATACCTGGCGGAGCGTAATCCTGGTAAATTATTTAAGGCTGGTACTATCAAGCCTGAATCATCTCCCAGCGATATCATGCCAGAGGCGTTATTTGCCACTCGAGCTTTTTGGAGGCTGTTTTCAAAGAACGTCTCACCGAGCTCCTCTTCTGGTGAAATGTTTAAAGAGGTTTGTGGAATTATTTTAAAGTTGGGCAGCAGCAGAGCAAATTCTTTTAATTTGCCTGGATTATTAGTTGCAACAACAATGGTTGATTTATCAGCCAATTAGATAAACTGCCTCAGCAGCAAATAAGTTAGGGAAAGTGTTAGCCAGCCATGAAGAACTACCTCGACTATTTAAATACACCTTCTTTTTAATATTAAAAGATTCTTCTGCACACAAGTCTTCAAAATCTGCAATTGTACAAAGATGAAGATTTTTTGTTTCATACCATTTAGCGGGAAGTTGAGCCGAGGAGGGCATTTTGCCTTTTAACAAACCCAGTCTGAGTTCCCAGTTTCCAAAATTAGGTAAAGTAATTACACACTCATTTGCAACCTTTAAGATATTTTTCATCGCATTTTTTGGTCGTCTTAGGCATTGGATGGAGCTAGCCATAATAGCAACATCAAAACCCATGTCCTTATAATTTTGGATGCCAGCGTCAATATCTTGTTGGATCACTGAGACACCGTTAGTGATACACGCATTAATTTTTTCTCCGTCAATCTCGACCCCATAACCGATTGCAGATTTTTTTTCGGCCAATATTTTAAGGAGAGTTCCATCCCCACAACCAAAATCTACCACTTTTGACTGATTCGGAATCCAATCTAGGACAATTGATTGAAGTTGATTATTCATTTGAATTTAAAAAGTTTTTTAGCGCAGCAGAATATCTGTCAGAATGAAAGAGAAAGCTGTCATGACCATAATCACCCTCTAGCTCTATATAGGTACTATTGATGCCCGCCTTAATGGCAGACATTTGAATGTCTAATCCATATTCTTTTGGGAACAGCCAATCTGAATCAAAAGATGCAATCAGTAATTTAGCTTGGGCATTTTGAAGGCATGCTACTAAATCATTATCAAAACCTTTTGCTGGATCAAAGCTATCCATGGCTTTGGTCATTAGAATATAGCTGTTCGCATCGAAGGTTTTAGCAAATTGCTCACCTTTGTATTGAAGATAGTTTTCTACTTCATAGTTTACGTCTGCATCCATTTTATTTTCTGGGTCTTGCAGTTTCCTGCCAAACCTTTTGCTCATATTAGATTCAGACAAATAAGTTATATGACCAAGCATCCTTGCAGCCTTCAACCCCTTCTTAGGCGATTCACCTTTAGCGAGGTAATCACCGTTATGAAAACTTTCATCCTTTTTAATTATTTCTCTGGCCACTTCATTTAATGCAATATTTTGTGTGCTTATTTTTGAAGAGGCAGCAATAATTGCAGCTTTTTTAATTCTTGAAGGGTACGAGACTGCCCATTGAAGCGCTTGCATTCCACCTAAGCTTCCCCCAGCAACCATTTCCCAGCAATCAATCCCAAAATGATCAGCCAGTAGTTTTTGGGTTTCAACCCAATCTCTTACCGACACTTCAGGAAAACTTGCACCATAAGGCTGACCAGAATGGACAGCCACAGAAGTAGGTCCAGAAGAGCCATGACAGCCGCCAAGATTATTTAGAGAGACAACAAAAAATTTTTTTGTATCAATTGTTTTGCCATCTCCAATAATTTCATCCCACCAACCTGGCTTTTTTTCTCCATCTTTAATGCCGGCAGCATGATGATTGCCAGAGAAGGCATGGCAGACTAAGACAGCATTAGTCTTGTCTGAATTAAGCTCTCCATATGTTTCTGTCATAAGCTCAAAACCAGACAGAACATCTCCAGATTGCAGCGCCAAAGAGTCTTTAAAAGATATTTTCTCAGATACTATTTTCATACCATAGAGCTAATGATTTGTACCAATGAGGAATTAATAAGATTTAATACAAGCAATCCAATGATAGGAGTAAAGTCTAAGCCACCCATGGGAGGCATAAACTTTCTAACAGGGCTCAAAATGCCTGCAGAAATTTCTTCAATAATTTGCAACAAAGGATGATTATTTCCAGGAGCCACCCAACTAAGTACCACTGAGCCGATAACACAATAAAACAAAATCCTAAATCCTGAATTTAAAACATCTATTACAGAAATGTAGAAGAGAGTTAGAGTTTCATAGCCAGAGGAGTATGCCAGATAAAAAGAACTAAACTTGAGCACCAGGGCAACTGCAATTGCGGCAAAGAGAGGCGGTAAAAAGAAGAAAAGGCTTTTTGAGACTGGCTCAAGATAAGTCGCAAATATTTTAACTATTGGATTGAAATAGTTAACTCGAAGCAGCCGGAACACTGAGAGGATTACAAATGCATAGCTTGCAAAGCCCAAAACTATTGCTATAACACTAATCATGTTTTCTAAGGTTTTGTTTGTTATTGCTCATTACTAATCTCAATAGATCTATCTTCGGCAGCCTGAAAAGCATCTTGCAAAATTTTATCAAGATTATTATCTTGAAGAGATTCTAAACCGGCCTGAGTAGTTCCTCCTGGAGATTTTATCTTATTTATCAAGCTTTCAAAATTTGAGTCTTGAGAGAATGAGTCACTCAGGCTGCTAATAAAATCCTGAAACATTAATTTAGTGGCTACATGATCGGCCGAAGATATTTTATTTAATTCTTCAAGATAAGTATTGAGCACTTGAAATAGAAAAGCTTGGCCACTTCCAATGATGCTAGTAAATCTATGCATCTCATCTTCTTTTTTTAGTGTTAAAACATGCCCAATTTTTCTAAATAGGTTGTTTGCTGTAAGAAATGCCTTTGAATTCTGATCAAGAGCATAGATAGCTGTAACACCCTTCTCAAAAGCACATGCTGTGTTTGGCATTGCGCGTATTATTGATTTAGGCTGAGAATACTTTTCTATACCAATCCCTGCAACCACACTTAATATAATTGCCGTTGGCAGATGCTTAAAAATACTTTTTGCAGCACCCAGAGCATCTTTAGGTTTAACAGCCAGCACAATTAAATCAAAATCCAGTGAGGCTATATTTTCCAATTCAATTATTTGTAAACCCTGAGTCTTCAAAGAATTCACTCTTTGTTCATTTCTTTCGATGCATGAAATATGAGATGGCTGCATACCACTTTTTAACAAACCATCAATGATTGCTTGTGCAATATTGCCGCACCCTAGAAAACAAACTTTCATGATCTTTTGCCTAGTAAGCTCTCACCAATTCTTAACATTGTTGACCCTTTGAGAATAGATTCTTCAAAGTCACCGGATGTTCCTAGAGACATGTGAGTACAACTAGGGAGTTCGGATAATAAAGACTTTTGTAAGTGAACTATTTTATTCATGGTTTCTATTTTATCTTTTTTAGGGGCATTAATCTTTGGCATAAACATTAAGCCTTCGAGTATTAAGTTTGGATAATGAGTTATTATTTTATTCGCAAAACCAATTGTTTCCTCCGGCAAAATTCCTGACTTAGACTCCTCATGATCAATGTTGACTTGGATCAATGCATGAATTTTTTTGCCCTCAGATTCAAGGACTTTATTTAACTTCATTGCAACTTTTTCTCTGTCTATGGAGTGGACCCAATGGGCATGTTTTGCAATTAAGCTCACCTTATTAGATTGGATGGGGCCAATAAAATGCCAAATAATATCATTGGGGCATGATGATGATTTTTCAGCTAGCTCTTGTGCATAATTTTCTCCAAAATTACTTATACCAAGCGCATAAGCCTCTTTGATGACATCAACAGATTGCAATTTGGAAACAGCAACCAGCCTTATCTCACCCTCAGCTCTCTTAGCTTGATGGCAAGCTTTTTGAATTTTGCTAGAAATATCTATTAGTCTTTTTGCTATGTCTTGGTGCATTTTTTGTATATAAGAGGCTGCCTACCATTTTTCATGAGCAGCTCTCTAGCATTATTTACTTCGGATTTATTAAAATATGGTCCTGACATAACTCTAAATAATGGTCTATCTGGCTGCTTGGAGCTAAATGTTTTTTCAACGTAAGATTCTAAGCCCAAAGCTAGCAGAGAGCTAAGCTGCTCCTGTGCGTATACTCTTTTTCCATAGGATTCAATTTGGACAAGATACTCACAATCTTCTTCAACAACTATTCCTTCTAGCTCAATCAGCACCGTATCCCTTGCTAACTCTATTGGATACAAGAATTCTACCTTTGGATTGCTGACATTGCCTCTAATACTGACAACATCGGTTTGCAAAATTATATTTGATGCAAATAACAGAAGGGCACTCATAGCAGCAATTAAAAGCAGGTGTTTTATTTTAAGCGGTTGATTAAGCTCTCTCTTTGCCCGTAAAGAAGTTTTAACTCTTTTTGCCTTTGATTTGTTGATAGGATGTTTTTTAGCAAAATCTTTCACATTAATTACATTCTGTCTAAAGGCTCAATACCCAACAATTCTAAAGAGGAAGCAATAACAGATTTCACAATGATTAGCGATCGAATAATGTTATTTTGCTCTGATTCTTTAGCATTAAGGATATTTACGCTGTTATAAAACTGATGGAAGCTTTGTGAAATATCCCTAAGATAGTAAACAATAAGATGTGGCTGTAGGTTTTCCCCTGCGCCCTTAATAACAAATTGTGCACTCAAAGCCATTTGAAGCAGCTCATCGCAACCATCAAAATTATCTTCGTTAAATTTATCTGGTAATGACCCACCTGATTCAAAATATTTTTTCTCTACAGAGCAGATTCTTGCGTGTGCATATTGGACGTAGTAATAAAGATTATCTTTTGAATTAGATCTAGCAATTCCAATATCAAAATCAAGATGCTGATCTGCCTGTTTTGACAAGTAATAGAATCTTGATGCATCTGGACCAATATCATCAATTAATTGTTTGAGTGTATAAAAATTTCCACTGCGGGTAGACATTTTAACTTTTGAGCCATTGTCAAAAAGGTTGGCGAATTGAACAAGCTGAACTTGCATTTGTTTTTTGCTATAGCCCATGGCTTCAATGGTTGCTTCGATTCTTTTAATATAGCCATGATGATCTGAGCCCCAAACATTAATAATGGTATCAAAACCTCTATCTAATTTGTTTCTGTGATACGCCAAATCAGCTGATAAATATGTTCCCCTTCCATCCTCTCGGATGATAACGCGATCTTTATCGTCACCAAATTTAGTGGACTCAAGCCAAACAGCACCATTTTTATCATAGGCGTGATCTTTTTTAACTTGATCGAGCGCCATAGAAATTTCTGATTCTTTGTCTGTAAGTTTTCCAAGAGAGGATTCAAAAAACCAGTTATCAAAAATAACCTTAAATTCAGTTAAGTCCTCCTTAATAGATTTAATCACATAGTCCAAGCCGTGCTCTCTTATTAATAACCAATTATTTGAATAATTCATTTTGATGCGCTCAATCAACACATCTATCTTTTCTTCATCGTCAGACGGAAGATCAGCCGTTAAAGCCTCCTTTTCAGCTTGTGAAAAAGTTGAATCAATTTCTATGCCTTGAGCAATTTCTATAATGTATGAACCTTTATAAGCAGAGCCAGGGAAATTATCATTATCAAAGCACTCAAATCTTCTTAAAAAGATGCTGCATGCCAGAATATCAATCTGCCTTCCAGCATCATTAACATAATATTCTCTGGAGACATCATGACCCAATCGTTGCAAGATTCGACCGATGGCGTCCCCATATGCAGCGCCCCGACCATGACCAACATGCAATGGACCAGTTGGATTTGCTGAAACAAATTCTATCTGTATTTTTTCTTTGGGCGCATGGGTAGAATCAACAAAAAAATTTGGGTTGTTGTGGGCGCCATCTAGTTGATTTAAAAAAGCTTCTCGATTTAAAAATATATTTATAAAACCAGGACCTGCTAATTCCACTTTTGAAATTTCAGGCTGACCTTCTAGCTTAGGTATCAATGCTGAAGCTATGTCACGGGGATTTTTTTTTGCAAGATTAGATGCAACCAAGCATAGATTGGTTGTCCAGTGACCCTTTTGCAGAGAATCTGTTAGGTTGAGTTTATGCTTATTGAATAGCGCCTTTCTTTGATCGGCGTGAAGAGATAGCTCATTATCAATAAAATCATTCAACGTAGATAAAATTTGATTATACAAAGTTTATACGCGCCCCGAATATTCGCCAGATCTTGTATCCACTTTAATTTTTTCTCCTTCTTCAACAAATAGAGGAACTTGTATAGTGACCCCTGTTTCTAGTTCAGCGGGCTTTGTTGCTCCAGAAACAGTGTCTCCCTTAATACCAGGATCTGATTTTGCAATATTTAATTCAACAAATGGAGGCGCTTCAACTGAAATGGGCTCATCATTCCAAATGACAACCTCGCAATTTTCCTGACCAATAATCCATTTCTTTGCATCGCCCACGACATCTCGATTAATTCCAATCTGCTCATAGGTTGAAGAATTCATAAAATGCCATTGTTCTCCATCTGAATAAAGATAGCTCATCTCAACGGTCATTACATCTGCTTCTTCTACAGATTCTCCTGATTTATATGTTTTATCTATGACTTTGCCAGTGATTAAGTTTCTAAATTTTACTCTCATTACTGCCTGTCCCTTGCCAGGCTTATGAAACTCATGCTCGAGAATTGAACAAGGTTGGCCATTGATAATAATCTTGAGACCGTTTTTAAATTGGCTTGTTGATATTTTCATAGTGTGATTTACTCTCTTATTGTAATTAAAAGGGGTCTTTACAATGTATAAATTTTTATTATCTACTATTTTTCTTTCTATCCTAGTGCTTTCCTCATGCTCAAGCGAGCAACCGAATGCCCTAACTGAATCCGATGTAGAAGAATTTCTACAAATGGTTGAGCTTGAAGATAAAACCCTTGGCCCCATTGTAAGCTCTGCCTATTGGATAGGAGCTAATTTTATCACTTATGATTCTCAGAAAGTAGTTGCAGACTATGGCAAAAGATACCAATTGCTTGCTCTGGAGCGCGCGCGACAAGCATCTTCCTTTGATGGGGTAGAGGTTTCAGCAGAGAATCGAAGGAAACTTAATCTTATTAAGAGTTCGTTTGTCATGCCATCACCATTAAATGATGAATTGGCTGGAGAAATCTCTGCAATAAGCGCTGAATTAGATGCTATGTATGGAACTGGAGAACATTGCTTTGCAGATGATGATTGTTATGACTTGGAGGCATTTGAGACCATTATTGATAATTCTAGGGATCCAGCTGAGTTGCTAAAAGCTTGGGAAGGCTGGAGAAATATTGGCAAGCCAATGAAAGAAATGTATCTAAGAATGGTTGAAATCGGGAATCAAGGAGCCAATGATCTGGGTTATAACGGACTGACTGATTTGTGGTTCAGTCAATACGATATGCCTGCAGAGGAATTTTTAGATGAAACAGACAGAGTTTGGGACGAACTTAAGCCTCTCTATGACGCTTTGCATTGTCATGTTCGTGATGAACTTTCAAATTATTATGGTGAAGAAATAGTTGCTAAAACTGGCAGCCTGCCTGCACATGTTCTTGGAAATATGTGGGGACAATCTTGGTCAAATATATATGACCTTGTTTATACACCAGAAAGTAGCTTGCCTTCCTCAGATATCAATTTAACCAACATACTCATTGAAAAAGACATCGATGAAATTGAAATGGTTAAAATCGCAGAAAACTTTTTTATTTCGCTCGGGTTTGAGCCTTTATCAGATACTTTTTGGGAAAGGTCATTATTTATAAAACCACAAGACCGAAATGTTGTCTGCCACGCATCAGCATGGGATCTTAATTCAGATGTAAATGATTTAAGAATTAAAATGTGCATTGAAAGAAATGCGGAAGACTTTTCTGTAATCCATCATGAGCTAGGCCACATTTTCTATTATCAAGCCTATAGCGACCTACCTGACATATTTCAAAGCGGAGCAAATGATGGCTTTCATGAGGCTGTTGGAGATTTATTAACATTATCCATTACTCCAAACTACCTGCAAAAAATAGAAATGGTATCTGAGGAGCAAGCAAAGCAAGCAAACTCAGATCCAATTTCTTTATTGATGCAGCAAGCGCTTGATGGGGTTGTGTCTGTGCCCTGGACTTTAATGTTAGATAAATGGAGAGCAAAAGTATTTACAGGCGAGACTAGTCCAGAAGAACTAAATAATTCTTGGTGGGAATTACGAGAGTTTTATCAAGGCATTGGAGCGCCACGTGATCGTGATTCCGATGCATTTGATCCTGGTGCAAAATATCATATTCCTGGCAATACTCCCTACACCAGATATTACCTCGCAAAAATTCTTCAATATCAATTTCATGAATCTTTATGTAATCAAATGGGGTTTGAAGGACCACTGCATGAGTGCTCGATATATGATAATGAGCTTGCTGGAGAAAAATTAAGAGCCATGCTTGCATTAGGGCAAAGTCAAGAGTGGCAAACTGCATTGGAGGCGCTAACTGGGACTAGGGAATTAAGTGGAAAATCAATGCTTAACTATTATCAACCTTTGAAAGATTGGTTGGATATTCAAAATGCTGAACGCACGTGTGGATGGGAGGGAAGATGAAACATTTAACTAATTTAGCTATCGCCGCTGGAGTTTTTATCTTCACAAAGCTTTATGCAGATGCAATCTCATTTAATAGCATTGAGATGTCTGGAGTGAATTTGGTGGGCCACCTCTTGGTTATGGTCTTCGTTATCCAATGGATTGCATATATACCAGCTTTTATATTTAAGACCGAAAAATTTTATGATTTAACCGGCAGCCTTACTTATATAACTGCTATTTCGTTTGCCTTATATACAACTAATACTTCTCAAAACCTTGACCTTGGTAGTCTAATCATCGGAGCAGCTATTATTATATGGGCAGTAAGGCTTGGCTCATTTCTGTTTATAAGAATTTATAAAGATAAAAAAGACGGAAGGTTTGATTCCATTAAAACTTCCTTTTCTCAATTTTTCATGACATGGACATTGCAAGGCATGTGGGTATTTATATGTTCATCGGCAGCCCTGGTTGCGATTGCTAGCCCAACGGGTGTTGTCATAAATAGTGTATTTTTTCTGGGACTTGCATTGTTTGTTCTAGGCTTTGCGGTCGAAGTAATAGCTGATAATCAAAAAACTAAATTTAGATCAATTCCAGAGAATAAAGATCAATTTATAAACGAAGGGCTGTGGGCCAGATCAAGACACCCAAATTATTTTGGCGAAATCACCTTATGGACCGGTATTACCGTTATGGGAATATCCACATTTGAGGGCATGAACTATTTAGCAATTTTCTCACCTATTTTTTCATACCTTCTTCTTGTCTACGTAAGTGGGGTAAGAATGCTCGAATTTAGGGGTCATAAGAAGTGGGGACATCTTGATGAATACAATAGTTATAAAAAGAACACTCCAAGGCTCATACCAAAAATATTTTCTTAACAATTATTAATAATATAGTTAAATTTTATTTGCTACATTGTGAGGTGATTTTGCACAAAATTAGGTACAATTTCACCATTGAAAAAGTTTGAATAATTTCACTACGCTGTTAGACTAGTGAACCATTTTTCCTAGGGAGAAAAAAATGTATAAGAAAAGCCTAGTAGTTCTTACTATGCTGACTACGTTTGTAGCGGCTTCAGAAATGGAACTAGTATTAGAAGTTGGAAGGGATAACACCGAGCTTTCTGCTCAATCTCAATCAAAAATTGATGCAACTGAATCAGCAACTGATAAGTTGGTGAATGAATTCAAAGTTGTTTCTAAACAAGTTGAAGGCCTAAAGCTTTACAATGCTCAAAAACGAATTCAAATCCAAGCTCAGCTTGATCTTATGGATCAGTATGATGAACAGCTTGTCCAGGTTGTTGTCATGCAAAGACAGATCCCGCCTTTAGCCCAAAGAATGCTTGAGGGTCTAGAGAAGTACGTCAATCTTGATACGCCATTTCACATAGAAGAAAGAAAACAAAGATTAGACCTTGTGAGGGCCTCACTTTCAAATCCAAAAGTAACTGCATCTGAGCAAGTTCGACAAATTTTAGAAGCTTACAATATTGAAGCTGAGTACGGCAGAAAACTCGATGCTTATGATGAGACTATTGTTTTGGAAGGACAAGAGGTTGTTGTAAATATCCTAAGAGTTGGAAGGCTTGGTATGTTCTTTCAATCCAAGGATGAAAGAAAAACTGGATATTATGATAATGAAACTGGTACCTGGGAAGAGTTACCTGGAAGTTATAGGGTGACTGTTAGAGATGGAATTAGAATGGCCCAAAAACTAGCACCAATGGATATTATGATGCTACCGGTTGTCTACAGAGGAGATGCATCATGAAAATTTTAAACAAATACATTTTATCTTTTGCTTTAATTCTATCTGTTTCAACTTTTGCACAGGATGCAGCAGAAGGAGAGCCTACTACTATTCAGGGTTTGCTGCAGCTTGTTGAGCAAGGCAGAACAACTGAGCAAGGTGTTAACGCTAAAAGGGAAGCAGATTTTCTTGCAGACAAAAATAAGCAAGCAGCCAAACTAGCTGCTGAAAAAAGAGAGCTAGCTAGGCAAGAAAAAATTGCCGACCAATTAGAAGCAGAATATAAGAAAAACGATGCAATTTTGGTTGTTAAAGAAGCCGCATACAAGAAAGAGCTAGGTTCATTAGTCGAACTTTTTGGTCATCTTCAAAGTTCTGCAGGAGAAGCAAGCGCTTTATTTGCTGATTCTTTGACTTCTGCACAATATGGAAGAGAAAGAGAGACATTTTTAAACGATCTTTCTGCAAAGATGTCCAGCGCTACAGAGCTTCCAACTATCAGAGAGCTTGAAGGTCTTTGGTATGAACTTCAAAGAGAGATGGTTGCAGGGTCTGAAGTTGTTTCTTTTAATGCGAACGTTATTAACCTTGATGGTGAGTCAGAAAATTGTGTAGTAACAAGAGTCGGTCTTTATAACGCTATCTGTGATGGTAAATACTTAGAATATATTGGCAGTAAGGGTCAATATGCTTTTTTAGGAAAGCAACCAGAAGGCCGTTATGTCAGCTCAGCTAAAAAACTTTCTAATGCAGATGTTGGAGAAGTAATTAAGTTTGGCGTGGATCCAACTGGTCCAGTTGGCGGCAGCTTGCTTGCTAACCTAATTCAAAATCCTAGTTTGATGGAAAGAGTTAACCAGGGTAGAGAAGTTGGCTACATTATTATATTTGTAGGTTTGATTGGTATAGCGATTGCTTTTTGGAAGTTATTCACCTTATATACAATGGGTGTTGCCGTTGCTAAACAAGCCAAATCAAAAACTCATGACAAATCTAATCCATTAGGAAGAGTTCTCGCCGTTGGTGAAGAGCACATGAATAAAGACATTGAAACATTAGAGCTAAGACTTGCTGAAGCAATTATGGCTGAAAGACCTGCTATTGAAAGAGGTATTCCAGTCGTAAAAATTATTTCAGTTGTTGCTCCTCTGGCTGGTTTATTAGGAACGGTCACAGGTATGATCGTTACTTTCCAGCAGATAACACTATTTGGAACTGGGGATCCTAAGATTATGGCTGGAGGTATTTCTCAAGCTCTTGTGACTACTGTTCTAGGGCTAGTAGTAGCTATTCCAACAACGCTTTTACACTCTTTTGCTAATTCATCTGCAAGAGGAATTATTAATGTTCTAGAAGAACAAAGCACAGGAATAGTAGCAGAACATTCAGACTCAAAGTAATTAGTTAATGTTTTACGCAATCACTGAAGCTTTCAATACTCTCAGAGACTTTATGTCTGCTGGGGGTAGTGTTCTTTGGTTGATTGCAATTCTTGCTGCCTTTATGTGGGCAATTATCCTAGAAAGAATTTGGTATTTTAATGCTGGTCATAAACTATATATGAGCGAGCTAAAATCCGAGTGGGACGCAGTTGTGGATCATACGTCTTGGAAAGGTGGCGCAATTAAAGAAAAATTAATTTCTCAAGCAAGGACTGAAGTTAATAGACATTTATCATTAATAAATACTTGTGTTGCTTTAGCACCATTGTTTGGACTCTTAGGAACGGTGACCGGTATGATTGAGGTTTTCCAAGTAATGGCTTTCACCGGAGGCGGAGACGCCAGATCAATGGCTGGAGGAGTTTCAAAAGCAACCTTGCCAACTATGGCTGGAATGACTACAGCTCTTTCAGGCGTATTTGCTACTATATATTTAAATGCAGCAAGGAACAGAGAAGAAACATTAATTAAAGAGACAATCAAAAATTAGGTAATAGGAGAATATTGTGAGAAGAAACGCTATATCAAGTGCAGTGCAGGAAGAAGAAGCAGAGATTAATATGACACCGATGCTTGATGTTGTTTTCATCATGCTCATCTTCTTTATTGTGACAGCTAACTTTATCAAAGAACCTGGTCTTGAAATTAACAGACCAGAATCTGACACATCCGAAACACAGGAAAATGCAGCAATTTTAATTGCAATTGGGGCTTCTGGAGAAATATGGATGGATGGCAGAAGGATTGATGCAAGACAAGTTAAAGCTAACGTTGTAAAACTTCTTGCTGACAATCCCCAGGGATCCGTGGTGATACAAGCTGATGAAAAAGCAATGGCTGATACAATTATTAAAGTTATGGATGGTTCAAGAGAAGCAGGCGTTTATAATATTTCTCTTGCCTCTGAGCCAAAATAGAGGGATAAATTGAATACTGCTAATAACAGTTTAGATACTTTTTACCAAACCATATCTAAGGTATTTGGCCCATTAGCAGCTCTATATTACAAAGCTTTTAATTACAATAAATACCTAGCCGGTTCAGGCTTTGCAGCTTTTATAACTCTTGGTTTATTCTTTTTAATGGTCGCATTGATAAACCTTGGAGATAATAGTTTGCCTGAAGATAATTCAAGAAAATTAGGCGATGTCATCATGCCTGATAGAGATATTGATACTCTTTTTGATAACGTAGAAAAACCGGAAGAACCGGATGAACAGCCAGAAGATATTGCTCAACCAGAACTAGATCTTGCTCCTTTAGCAGGTGTAGATGTTAGTGTTCCAAAACCAAAGGCAAATTTTGCTGGAGGAGGGTCCTTTTTCCGAGATGGAGAATATATCCCATTATTTAAAGTTACACCTATATATCCCAGAAGAGCTCAAGAAAGAGGGATCATGGGATACGCAGTTGTAGCGTTTACTATTACAGAAACTGGAACTGTTGAGAATGCTGTGCCTCTAGAGGGCATGTGCGGTGATCCCACTAATCCTGAAACTGTTTTCAGAACTTGCTCTATTTTCAATTCAGCAGCTTCTAGGGCAGCATTAAAGCTTAAATATAAACCTAAAATTGTTGATGGAAATGCTGTAAGGGTTGATGATGTTCCTCATAAATTTACTTTTATCCTCGAGGAGAGTTAATTAATGAAAAAGCTTTTTTTATATTCTTTCTTATCTTTGTCATTCGTTGCAATAAATTTCTCTGTATCCGTTGATCTAGTTGCGCAACAAGAAGTAGATCGAAGTGACAAAAGGCAACAAAAAGCTGGTAAATCTTCCAGATCATATAAAAAAGCTAGAGTTTTACAGTCTTCAACTGCCAAGAAAGTTGTTAAAGTGGTTGAAGCCTTAGAGAGACAGAAGACCGTTAGAGTTCCCGATCCAGAAAACGAGGGCATGTTCATTGAAAAGGAAGAAGATGATCCAGACTGGGCAACTGCAAGATCAATATTAACTGAGCTCTTAAATAATAGGGCTGAAATGAAAAGTTATGATCGTTCTGTAATGTGGAATTATTGGGGATACATTTATTTCAGTGAAGAAGATTATGATCAGGCTATGTATGCATACGAGCAATTATTGAACGAGCCTGAAGCAACCATTCCCCTAAGGACAGCTTCATTGCTAACGTTAGCTCAATTAAATCTAGTTAAAGAAAGATGGGATAAAGGTATCAGTTTAATCCTGCAATGGATGGATGAAGTTGAAAAAATCACTGCTCAATCTTACTATTTACTTTCTTCTGCCTATTTTCAAAAAGAAGATTTTGTAAGAGCTAGAACAAATATGGAAGAAGCCATTCGGCTGGCTGAAGAAGAGGGATATAGACCCAAAGAAAACTGGTATGTATTACTGGCAGCCTGCTTTAGTGAGCTAAAAGATAGGAAAGTCATAGGTCCGGAGTATGCATTAGAGCAACAAGTGGGTATCTATGAAATTCTAGTCAATTATTATCCTAAGAAGCAGTACTTTCTTCAATTAGGCTACACATATCAACAAATGGATAGAGAAGAAGACTATATGCTTACTCTCAAAGCAGCCTATGATAAAGACTTCTTAGACAAAGAGAGTGAGTACCTCGCTCTTGCTCAAATGTTATTGCTGAAAAAAAATCCATACTGGGCTGCCCAAGTTTTAGTTGCTGGCCAACAGAAAAAAGTGACCATTACAGATGAGGATACGGGAGAGGAAGAGACTGTTGCAGTCTTAAAAGATAAAGAGAAGACTTTAAAGCTTCTAGCAGATGCTTGGAGAATGGCGCAAGAAATTGATATGGCCATCCCAGTATTAGAAAAAGCAGCCAAGATGTCTAAAGACGGAGATACATATGTCCTATTAGGTAACCTATATCTCTTTGAAGATCGAATGGAAGATTCAATTCGTGCTATCAAAAATGGACTAGCAAAACCTAAAGTTAAAAGTCGCTCACAGGCATTATTGGTTTTAGGACAAGCTTATTTTGAGCTCCAAAATTTTGAAGAGGCCAAAAAACAATTTAGAGCAGCTGCAAGAGATAAAAACAAAAGAATTAAGAAGACAGCAAACTCTTGGATCAAATATGCAGAAAATGAAGAGATTCGAGTAAAGAATTTAGCTTTGAGAAGAGATTTTATTCAGCAATCCAAGGCTAAATCAAAAGCTAAGAACTCCTAATTTTTTACAAAAATTTCAACACTGAAATCATATTCATTTTCACCATCATGCTTGAAAGATTCTGTTGAGACTTTTTCCCAGCTGCTTAAATCTATTTTAGGATAATATACGTCTCCATCAATTTCACAATTGACTCTTGTCAAAACTAGTTTATTGACTATATTTTTGCTTTCTTCAAAAACATATCCGCCACCAATTAGTACCACTTCCTCGGACTCTGTATTAAGTTTATTCCACTGATCAGCAACCTCAATTCCTTGATCTAGAGAGGATACTATGTCTATACCTTCTTGAGCATTCAATGTAGTGGAGATAACTATATTCTTCCTGTTCGGCAGTGGTCTTCCAATTGATTCAAAAGTCTTTCTTCCCATGACAATTGCTTTATTTTGGGTGTAAGCACTGAAATGCTGAAGATCTTTTTTTAATTTCCAAGGGAGATCATTGTTTACACCTATAACAAAATTATTAGAGAGGGCAACTAAATGAGAAATAATCATTAATCTATATAGCCATTGGAGCTTTTAAAGCAGGATGAGACTCATATCCCTCTAGTACAAAGTCGTCAACAGAATAGTCATTAAGCGCTTCTATTGAATCAAGATTCGGCATAATTAATTTTGGAAGTTTTTTAGGTTTTCTATTCAGCTGCTCTTTAACCTGCTCGATACTATTATTGTATATGTGAGCATCTCCAAATGTATGCACAAATTCACCTGGTATTAGGTTTAAGATATTCGCTAAAATAGACTGAAGCAAAGCATAGCTTGCGATATTAAAGGGCACGCCTAAAAACATGTCTGCGCTTCTTTGGTACATTTGACATGAAAGTCTGCCACTTTTTGAAACATAGAATTGAGACATAACATGGCAGGGAGGTAGAGCCATATAATGAATTTTTTCAACATTCCATGCGCTTAAAATATGCCTTCGTCCGTTAGGGTTAGCTTGCAGGTCATTAATAAGTTTTTTTATTTGATCAATGCCTCCCCAGTCTCTCCATTGAACTCCATAGACTGGGCCTAGTTTCTTAATAGTTTCAGTATTTTCATAGCCAAGTTCAATGCCCTGATTGTCAGCATTATCTGTCCAGATTGTTGAGAATTTACTTAAATCTGTTAGCTCTGATCTGTCTTTTTGAAATCTTATCTCGGCGAGTCTGCGCTCATCATCAGACCCCTCTAAAAACCACAGTAGCTCTGATACGACTCCTTTCCATGCAAGTGATTTAGTTGTAACTGCGGGAAAGCCATCTTCAAGATTAAATCGAATCTGATGACCAAAAGAGGAAATGACACCCGTTCCAGTCCTATCTCCACGGTCCTCGCCGTGTTGCAAAATATAGTCTAAAAGCTCAAGATACTGTTTCATTTTGTCTTAATGATTTTGTTAGTAATATGAGTCCAATTATAACCATGGGGATGCTAAGAAGTTGACCCATACTTAATTGTAATGCAACAAAACCCATGTGAGAATCTGGCTGTCTAAAGTACTCAATAAAAAATCTAATCAACCCATAGGCCAATAAGAAACTTCCGCTTATAACACCATGTTTATTATTTTTAGCGCTAATAAAAATGAGCAACATAAAGAGGACTAAGCCTTCAAAAACTGCCTCATACAGTTGAGACGGGTGTCTAGTAAAGCCGTATGGATCTGTTGGGAAAATAAACCCCCAGTTTCCATCAGTGGGTCTGCCATAGAGCTCTCCATTTAAAAAGTTTCCTATTCTTACCAAACCAAGCCCAATAGGCATAGCTGCGCAAATAGAATCAGCAAGCCTGAGAAAAGAAATTTTATGTTGATAGGAGTAGAAATATAAACTGACAATGACTCCAATTAAACCACCATGGAAACTTAAACCACCTTCCCAAATAAAAAATAAACTTAGTGGATTGGATGCCAATTGATCTAAGCCATAAAAAAACATGTATCCAAACCTACCGCCAAGCATGGCACCGAATATTAATCCATATAAAAATACGATGTCATTTACCTGCTCAGTAGTTAGTTGTAATTCTCTAATGATGCGATGGCTTTTAAGATATTGAAAAATAAAAATAGCTGACAGGACCCACGTCACAGCGTAATATTGAATTCGTAGCCAGCCAATTTCAATTAAGCTGGGATTATTAAAAAAATCTGAAAGCTCAATAATCAATTAACTACCACCATAATTCCTACCAAAATTAAAAATACTCCAAAGGAGGTTTTCAAAGCCTTTTCAGAAATAGAGTGACTGATATTAGCTCCAAGCTTGGCTGTAAAAATACTGGCCAATGAAATAGAGATAACAGCTGGCAAAAAAACATACCCAACAGCTCCTATGGGCAGTCTTGAATCAGCCGTTTGTCCATAATACATATATCCAATTGCTCCAGCTGCAGCAATTGGAACTCCACAAGCTGCTGCAGTTCCAATTCCTTTTCGAATATTATAGCCTCCAGCAATCATTAACGGAGTTGTAAATGAGCCGCCTCCTATACCAATGATTGAAGATAAAAATCCTATCCAGGATCCATGCAATGGAACAAAAGGTTTAGCTAACGAGATCATACCTTTGTCTTTTTTCGCAAGAGTTTGCGTAAAACCTGAAATCATTTCTATACCAATAACAATCAAAAAAATTGTAATAATCCATTTCAAATTATTGTTTGAAAGAGTTGCTGCATATCCAGCTCCAACTAATGCGCCCAAAATCATACCCATTGATAAGGGTGTAACTAATGACCACTCTACACTTTTTTTATAATGATGAGAGAGGGCAGAAGAAATTGCAGAAAAAAGTATACTTGCCAATGATGTACCTATAGCCATGAGCACGACAATGGAACTATCAAAATCCATACCATAAAAAATAAAAATAAGTGATGGGACCAATATGCTACCCCCACCAATTCCAAACATACCGGCAAGTAAGCCCGTGCATGCTCCAAGCAAAAGATAGATTAAAATTTCAATCATTGTGCAGTTGGATATATTTGGGCAGGAACTCAGATAAAACGCTTCTATAAACATCTCTTTTAAATGGAACAACGCTGGCTAAAGAATGCCAATAGGTGGACCATTTGTATTCCACAAATTCTTGAGGTATTTCATTTAGGAGGTTTATTTCTAGTGCTGCGCTCGCTTTAAACATATACCATTTTTGAATCTGGCCTTTAAAATTTTTTAAACTTTTTGGTCTTGGTTGATATTTCTCAGGTAAGTCATAGTAATACCAATGATTGCTCTTTTGTACTACCTTAACTTGCTTTTTCTTGATGCCTACCTCTTCAAATAATTCTCGGTATGCAGCTTGGATCTGAGATTCACCAGAGTCAATTCCACCTTGAGGGAATTGCCAAGTTTTTTTCCCTTTTCTTCTGCAGATTAACAATTGATTATTTTGATCTAAGACAATTAAGCCAACATTTTTTCTGTAAGATTTATCATTCATGTTAGATTAACTCCTTATGAGCAAGCCCGATTTAGCAATTTTCGATTTAGATAATACCATTCTAAACGGTGATTCAGATTATTCGATGATTAATTACTTGGTAGACATAAATCTTCTTGATGAAGTGGCTAAGTTGAGAAATGATGAATTCATAAAAGATTACCAACAAGGCCAATTAGATTTTAATCAATACACGAATTTTGCCTTAAAGCCCTATGTGGGTAAGACGCACGATGAGATCAACGAAATAATGCTGCCTTTTGTAGAGACAATTATTGAGCCTATGATTAACATTTTTGCTCTTAAATTGATTCATGATCATCATGATAAGGGTCATACAATATTGCTTGCGAGTGCTACAAATGAATTAATCGTAAAACCAATAGCTCAAAGACTCGACATTCAAAATGTTATAGGCACTAAAGTTGAATTTGAAGATCAGAAATGCACAGGTGAGTTTATACCACCATCAGCATTAGGGGCGGGGAAATTAAAATTAGTAGAAAGTTGGATGCAAGTCCATCAATATGACAATTTTTCTGGAGTGACATTTTATTCAGACTCTATCAATGACTTACCTTTAATGGAAGTGGTTGAATTTCCAAAGGCTGTAAACCCAGATATAAAGCTTGAGGCAATCTCTAATGAAAGGGGCTGGGAAGTAATCTATTTGCCGATAATTTAACTTTCTTCTTTGAAGTCAGACATAGATGGGCAAGAGCACATTAGATTTTTATCCCCATAAACATTATCCACCCTTCCTACCGGAGGCCAATATTTATTTCTTCCCCTTAGATCTACAGGGTAAGCAGCTAAAGAGCGAGTGTATTTATATTCCCAATCATCGCTGGCAACCTTTTCAGCACAATGTGGGGCATTTCTTAAAGGGCTTTCTTCAATTGCATATGTTCCATTTTCAACCTTACCAATTTCATCACGAATACAAATCATTGCCTCAATAAACCTATCTAGCTCAGCCAATGATTCACTTTCAGTTGGCTCAATCATTAAAGTTCCAGGAACTGGAAATGACATAGTTGGTGCATGAAATCCATAGTCTATTAGGCGCTTTGCAATGTCATCGACCTCAACTCCACATAATTCTTTTAAAGGCCTTATATCTAAAATGCATTCGTGTGCAATTAGACCATTTTTTCCAGCGTATAAAATTTTGTAGTAAGGGCTAAGCTTCTGCGCTATATAATTCGCACTTAGAATTGCCACTTGTGTGGCTTTTCTAAGACCTGACGCACCCATCATTTGAATATACATCCAACTGATAGGAAGAATTGAGGCACTCCCGAAATTTGTTGCTGAGACTGGCCCAACATTATTTGATGAAGGTTCATATACTAAAGGATCTGTTGGTAAATGAGGCACTAAATCTTTTGCAACCCCAATTGGGCCAACCCCCGGTCCACCTCCGCCATGAGGAATGCAGAATGTCTTATGTAAATTCAGATGTGATACATCTCCTCCAAAGCTCCCAGGTTTGCATACACCAACCATAGCATTGAAGTTAGCCCCATCTATGTATACTTTCCCACCATGACCATGAATGATTGAGCATACTTCTGCCACGGTAGTCTCAAATACCCCATGCGTTGAGGGATAGGTGATCATTATCGCAGCCAATTCGGTTGAATATTTTTCAGCTTTTTCTTTTAAATCTTCAAGATCAATATTGCCCTTTTTATCACAATTTATTGCAACCACTCTCATGCCAGCCATTTGCGCAGATGCTGGGTTTGTTCCATGAGCAGACTCGGGAATTAAGCATATCTTTCTCTGATGATCGCCATTTTTTTTGTGAAATGCATCGATTGCCAATAATCCAGCATATTCTCCTTGAGAGCCTGCATTTGGTTGTAAAGATATAGCGGAATAACCTGTGATTTCAGAAAGTTGAGTTTCAAGATCTCCTATTAAAATTTTATATCCGTCTGTTTGGTCATTAGGCGCATAAGGATGGATGTTCGAAAATTCTTCCCAACCGACGGGAATCATCTCAGACGTAGCATTTAACTTCATCGTGCATGAGCCTAAAGGAATCATGGCTCTGTCTAGAGCAATATCTTTATCGCAAAGCTTTCTTATATATCTCAGCATTTCTGTTTCAGTTCGATACATATGAAAGACTGGATGAGTAAGATATTTAGATGATCTTTTAAGATCTGCTGGCAGATCAAAGCTCATCATAACTTTTTCTTTTCTTTCGATGGGTTTAAAAAGTTTTACTATTTTATTAACTTCTTGGTTTGTAGTGGTTTCGTCCAATGAAATGCTTATATGATCTCTATCGAGCATTCTGATATTTATCAACTGGTCATTAGCTGCTGAGAATATTTCCTGAGTTTGTGATTTTGTATGAATGCTGATGGTATCGAAGAAAACAGAGGAACGAAGATCATAACCAAGCTCATTAATTTTTGTTGCTAACGCATTTGCTTTTGAGCGAACAGATTGGGCGATTTGTTTTAAACCCTCTGGACCATGATATGCAGCATAAAAACCTGCCATGATTGCTAGCAGCGCTTGAGCAGTGCATATATTACTTGTAGCTTTCTCCCGTCTAATATGCTGCTCTCTGGTTTGCAAGGCTAGTCGATATGCTGTTTTTCCACTTGCATCAACTGATGCGCCAACCAATCTTCCAGGCAAAGACCTTTTGTATTTTTCTTTGGTAGCCATAAATGCTGCGTGAGGACCACCAAAACCAAGAGGCACACCAAATCTTTGAGAGCTACCTATTGCGATATCAGCTCCCATCTCGCCAGGACTCTTCAGCATAGTCAGAGATAATAAATCAGTTGCCATGACCGCCAAACCATTTTGCTTATGAATACTCTCAATTACTCTTGAGAAATCAATAACCGCTCCATCATTACCAGGATATTGAAGCAAAGCTCCGAAATATCTTTCTTCTTTTAATTCAATTAATTTTTGGGGGTCTCCAATTACCACCTCAATCCCAATTGGTTTTGCCCTAGATGTGACAACTGAAATTGTTTGAGGAAAGCAATTTTGATCTATAAAAAATTTTTGTGATTTTGATTTGCCAACCCTATGAGCAAGTGTCATGGACTCTGCAGCAGCAGTTGCTTCATCTAGAAGAGATGCATTGGCTATTTCAAATCCCGTAAGGTCACCAACCATGGTTTGGAAATTAATAAGAGCTTCCAGTCTGCCTTGAGAGATCTCTGCTTGGTAGGGGGTATAAGATGTATACCATCCTGGGTTTTCAAACACATTCCTTAAAATGACTTTAGGTGTAACCGTTCCATAGTAGCCTTGGCCGATGAATGAGCGATAAACAATATTTTTTTTTGAAATTTCCTTTAGTGCTTTTAACGCCTCCTCTTCAGATAATGCATCATCAAGCCCTAGTTTATCATCGGTAAAGATATTTTCAGGGAGCACAGATTTTGAGAAATCTTCCAAGTTTTTGTAACCAAGTTGCTTAAGGAGATTTTCAATATCGGTTTGGCTTAAGCCAATATGCCTAAGTGCGAAACTATTTATGTTTTCCATTATTACTTATATATATTAAAGAGCACTTAACTCCCTAATAAAGTTTTTTATTTAGACTCAGTCTTCACAGACTGCACTATAATCTTCAGGAGACAATAAATTCTCTAGCTCACCTAAGTCTGATGGGCTTATTTTATAAAACCATCCATCCTCATATGGAGATGAATTTATTATTTCTGGTTGGTCTTCTAGCAATGAATTTACTGCCTTAACTTCTCCGGAAATAGGAGAATAGACATCTGAAGCAGCCTTTACTGATTCTACGATCGCTGCATCACTTTCTGCATCTAGTATTTGCCCAACTTCAGGCAATTCAACGAAGACTATATCTCCCAAGAGATCTTGTGCATGATCACTTATACCTATAGTAATGCTTCCGTCTGACTCTATTCTTGCCCATTCGTGTGAAGAAAGAAACTTTAGGTCACCAGGTATGTTTTTCATGGATGTATTTTACCTTGTCCAATGAATCTAGGCGACACAAATTCAATATTTAACACCTTGTTTCTTATTACAACCTTCCCGTTTTTTTTAAATCCCTGATCAACCCTTACAAGACCAATGCTAGATTGAAGCGTTGGAGAATATGAACCGCTCAATACCACACCATTACCTTGTTCATGAGTGATCTCATAGCCAGGCCTTAGAACTCCCTTATCTTGAAGGATGACACCTGTTATTTTCTGTGACTTGCTTTGATCAATGGAAAGGAGAGCCTCTTTGCCAATGAATTGGCGATTTTCATCGCTCATGTCAATTGTCCAGCCAAGATTCGATTCATATGGATGATTGTCTATTGTCATATCATTGCCATATAAGTTGAGTCCAGCCTCAAGCCTGAGTGTGTCTCTTGCTCCTAAACCTATAGGCATGCATCCAAGCCCCAATGCTTGATCCCATAGATGCTTAATATCTTTAGCAGGAAGAATCAATTCAAGGCCATCTTCGCCAGTATACCCAGTTCTTGCATACAGTTTTTCGCCATCAAACATACATCCAAATGTTTGAAGACTGCTTGCTTGATCGTTCATTTCTTCAATGGCAGAAACTTTACTAAGCGCATCAGGCCCTTGAATAGCCAGTATGCCCATATCAGCTCTTTCGATTACCCTCACGCCAAATTCAGCAGCATGCTTCTCATACCAATTTTTATTTTGTTCTCGAGTAGAACAATTTGAAACCAGTCTAAATTTATCGTTGGCGTGGTAGATAATCAAATCATCTAAAATACCACCCTGTTCATTTAGCAAAGCGCCATAAATTGCCTTGTTATCTTTAGAGATTTTTTTGATGTCATTAGCAAAAATTTTTTCAAAGAAAGCAATTTGATCTCCGCCATCAAAATCAAAAACTGCCATGTGAGATACATCAAAAATTCCAACCGAGCTTCTTACTGCATTATGCTCTTCTATAAGCGATGAGTAACTAATTGGCATTTCCCAATTAGAAAAGTTAACCATTTTGGCGCCAAGTTGAACATGGATATCGTGAAGTGGCGTTTTATTCATCAATATTTTTCATTAAATGAGTGCATACTAACATCATAATTCAGGCGGTGAATTTGAAAAGAGTTTTTCTTTGTATATAATCCAAATGAGAATCATTCTCAATAAATATTCATGAGGCTATCAATGTATAAATCTATGTTTCCAATTATGTTGATGCTCCTTAGCTCCTTATCATTTGCTAATGAGGTCAACATATACACTTCAAGACATTATGATTCTGATGATAAATTATACGAAGATTTTCGAAAGGAAACAGGTATAAAAATTAATGTTATTTCCGGAAATGGTAACGCCTTGCTTGAAAGATTAAAATCTGAAGGCAACAATTCCCCAGCTGATATTTTCTTTACTGTTGATGCTGGTAATTTATGGAAGATTCAAAAAGAAGGGTATTTGCAAAGCATTTCATCGGCAAAAGCTCTTTCAATAGTTCCAATAAATTTGAGGGGCCCAAACAACCAATGGATCGCGATTGCCAAAAGAGCAAGGGTGATTTTTTATAATCCTAAAACTGTTTCGGATGAAGAGCTAGCAGATCTTAGTTATGAAGACCTCTCAAGCAAAAAATGGAATGGAAGAGTTGTGATAAGAAGTTCCAATAATATCTATAATCAATCATTGGTTGCATCGTTAATATCAGCTCATGGCATTGAAAAAACAGAAGAATGGGCTAAAGGTTTTGTCTCTAATTTAGCAAGAAAACCTCAAGGTAATGACAGATCTCAGATTATGGCTGTTGCTAATGAGATGGCCGATCTAGCAATTGCAAATAGCTACTATTACGGGTACATGCTTTCTGGAAAAGCTGGAAATGAGCAAGTTGAAGCAGCTAAAAAAGTAAAAATGTTTTTTCCTAATCAAAGCAATAGGGGAGTCCACATAAACATCAGTGGGCTGGGAGTGCTCAAGAATGCAAAAAACATTGATAATGCTAATAGATTTATTGAGTTTTTGCTTTCAAGACAAATGCAATCAAGCATGGTGAATAACTCATTTGAATACCCTGTTCTGAAAGGTGTTTTGCCTCATCCTGATATAGCAAGCTCAGGCTTAGATTTTCTAGAGGACAAAATGCAGGTTTCAGAATATGGAAAGTTCAATTCAGAAGCTATAAAACTTATGGACAGGGCTGGCTGGAAATAACAATACTATGATAACCTCATTTATTAACTAAACTCAGTTTTATAAAGTGTGGTCCTCAAAATTTCTTTCTATTTGGCATGGCATACCGCTTCTTATCCTATTATTTTTCCTTTCCCCAGTTCTAATTATTCTATCAAGCGTATTTGGTGATTACTCAGAAAATTGGAGCCACATATACGAATATGTATTAGCTGATTACATTCTAAATTCGCTCATTTTAGTATCAGGAGTTTCGATGCTAGTCATGGCCATTGGCTCTCTTACAGCATGGCTGGTAACCAACTATCAATTTTTCGGAAAACAGTTTTTCGAATGGGCTCTTATACTTCCATTGGCAATACCTCCTTACATTCTGGCGTACACCTTTACTGGATTATTTGATTCATATGGAACATTGAATGAAATTGCGAAGTCAGTATTTAATTTAAAACAAAATGCAACGCTATTTCCTAACATTAGAAATATCTATGGCGCAATTATTGTTTTTTCATTTACCCTTTATCCATATGTATATTTGATTTGTCGGACCGCCTTTCTTAATCAATCAAGATCTATGTTTGAAGTTGGAAGAACATTAGGCCTGTCTCAAGTATCAATTTTTTTAAAACTTGCTCTTCCTTTGGTAAGACCTGCCTTAATTGCAGGCACAATGATTGTAGCCATGGAAACTTTGTCTGATTTTGGCGCAGTCGATCACTTTGCTATCTCAACATTTACAACTGGTATTTTTAGAACTTGGTATGGAATGTATGATTTAACAACAGCAATGCAGCTGGCTTCAATGTTGCTAATATTCATCACTTTTTGCTTAGTTATAGAGCGGGTATCTAGAAAAAATGCTAACTATTCGACTATTGGGTCAAATTTTAAACCAACACCAGTGAAAAGATTAAGCTCTCTTGGATCTTCTATATGCTTTTTTATATGTTTTGTTCCAATATTTATTGGTTTTATCTTACCTATACTGGAAATTTTAAATTGGTCATTAAGATTTAACACTAGCTTTTTTAATGAACAATTTCTTTCAATATCATTGAATACAGTTCTGCTATCAATTCTATCGGCAATGCTTTGTACTTTTATTGCAATGATTATTAATTTTTCAATCAGATATACAAACAGCCCTGTAATTAAATCTATAAATCCTTTTTTAAACATTGGTTATGCTGTTCCAGGTTTGATTCTTGCAGTTGGAATTGTCCAATTATTTGTATTTTTAGATAACAATTTTTTAAATTCATTAGAAGGGTATTTCCTTACTGGAAGTTTATTTGGTTTGATCTTTGCTTACATTATTAAATCATATGCTTTGGCCAATTCAACTTATGAGGCTGGCTATCAAAAAATTAGCCAAATCATTGATGACAACGCACGAGTTCTAAAATCAAAAGGACTAAACCTTCTTTTTAGAGTGCATTTTCCTATATTAAAAACAAGTTTTTTCACAAGTATCCTTTTAGTAACCTCAGAGGTTGTAAAGGAATTGCCAGCCACTCTAATTTTAAGACCTTTTAATTTTGAAACTTTGGCTGTTTCAACATATATTTATGCTTCTGAAGAAAGAATGGTTGAGGCTGCAGCCCCAGCAACTGCGATAATATTGATTGGATTAATTCCGATTTTCTTTATCTCTCAAATGATCAGGACATCAGGATTGGAAAACAACGATGAATAATATACTTGAAATTAGAAATTTATATCATGCCTATAATCAAGATACTTCAACAATTAAAGATTTCAGTTTTTCATTAAAGAAGGGTGAAATAGTTTCAATCCTTGGTCCTTCAGGCATTGGTAAAACAACTCTATTAAGAATTGTTGCTGGATTAGAGGGCGTGATGGATGGAGAGGTAAAAATAAATAATAAAGTTGTTTCAAAGAAAAATTTTCTTTTACCTCCAGAAAATAGAAATTTGGGATTGGTGGTTGAAGACCGAGCTCTATTTCCGCATCTTAATATTGAAAAGAATGTAATGTTCGGCATTGGCCATATTCAAGAGAGAGAATCTTTGGTGCAAGAATACCTTAGTCTATTTAAGGTAGCCGAGCTGAGCAAAAAATATCCTCATGAAATTTCTGCTGGTCAGCAACAAAGAGTTGCATTTGCCAGAGCATTAATTACTAATCCAGATATTCTTTTGCTTGATGAGCCGTTTGGCGCGCTAGATAAAAATCTTAAAGAGGAGTTGCATGATGAGACCAAGAAAATTTTTAAAGATAAAGATTTGTCTGTCTTATTGGTTACTCATGATGAAGCAGAGGCTATGCATTTTTCAGATAGGATAATAGAATTTCTAGAAGGCAAGATTATTGTTCGCTGATTATTTTTTAACTTTCTACCTGATCCATATTTTTAATAGCCTTGCTCATTTGTCTTTCTCTTGTAGCATGCTCATTCACAGCTTTTAGTATTGCATCAGTTTTTTTCTGCAGCTCTTCCGTAGAGCTTCCGAAGTTTTCAAATTCTTTTTTGAGCCTCCCAAACTCTTTCATAATTTCACTTGCTCTTTCATTAAGAGCAAGAGTTCTAAATCCCATATGAACGCTTATCAGATATGCAGCAAGAGAATTTGGTCCCATGATAAGAACTCGATTATCTCTAAATATTTCTTCTCTAATATTACTCATTGAATCTATGAGCTGCATCAGTGACTCACTTGGGATGTACATAATGCCTAGCTCAATAGTTATACCTGATTGAATATATTTTTCTTTTATATCTTTCGCATCTTTTTGAACATGTCTTCTAATTGCATCTGAAGAAGTCTTTATAAGTTGAGGGTTTCTATTATCAACGGCAGATAAGTAGGTATCAAAAAGGCCTGATGGAAATTTTGCATCAATTGGAAGCAGCAAACCCTCTGGTAATTTAATTGCAAATTCAACTCGTTTACCTGAACCTGGTATCACTTCTGCGTTAGCAATAAATTGATTCTGGTGAAAAATATCTTTTACAATTGCATCTAGCGACCATTCACCGAAGGTACCCGCAAGCGCACCACCAGACAAATACCGATTAAGTTTACTCAAAGGATCTTGGAAGGATTGAATATCATTTGATAAGTCAGACAGTTTCGCTTCTTGCCTTTCAACAGCTTTATCGAGATCCCTTAGTGATTCTTTAGAATCTGAGCTTTGTGAGCTGTCTTTAATATTAAGATAGATTAATAAGCCTAAAAGTAGGATTATTACTACCAAAAGAATCCAGATATATGTCACTTATAAATTTATCCTATAAAATACATTTACTTATATACCCAATGATACTATGGATAAAACTCTGGAATCTAAATTTGCTGCTTTAAAATCTAAAAAGCTGAAGATTGATTTAACGCGCGGCAAACCAGGCTCTGACCAACTAGATCTTTCAAATGATCTTTTGAGCATGACAGTTCCGGCAGAGAGCCAAAGTGGGGTGGATGTTCGAAATTACGGTGATCCTCTTGGGATACCAGAAGCAAGAATGCTTGGAAGCGAATTGTTGTCGGCACCCGTGGACAATACTCTGGTTGGCGAGCAATCTAGCTTACTTCTTATTTATCAGCTCATTCTTGCAAATCATCTTTTTGGTTTAGAGATGCCATGGAGAGAGCAGAAAAATTTGAAGTTTATTTGTCCAGTTCCAGGATTCGATAGGCATTTTAGGCTGCTGGATGATTTTGGCATAGAAATGTTACCCATTCCTTTGAGCGGCTCTGGAATTGATATTGATAAGTTTAAAGAGCTGCTTGGAGGCCACGATAATATAAAAGGAATCATATGTGTCCCTCGGCACTCTAATCCAACCGGTGACATTTACTCAGATGAAAATATGTCAGAAATTATGGAGACCGGGAAGGCTTATTCAAGTGAATTTCTTTTTATTTTAGATCATGCATACCTATTGCATGACTTTGCACCAACCATTGATCAAATGCCCTCGTGGGAGCTAGCCAAGCAGTGCGATGTTCTGGATCAAACCGCAATATTTTGCTCTTTTTCAAAGGTCACATTTGGTGGAGGCGGATTATCATTCGCTGCCGCAGGCACAAAGCTTTTCAATCTCCTGGTGAGACAAAGAGCCTCTATGATTGTTTGCTCAGATAAGGTGAATCAGATGCGCCATCTTGGATTTCTTCAAAATAAGGCTGATGTTTTAAATCATATGAGCAAGCATGCAGATTTGGTCAAACCAAAATTTGAAGTAGCTTTTAAAGCACTAGACTCTTTAAACTCTGAAATAGGCAGTTATAAGAAACCAACTGGGGGATACTTTATTTCGTACAATACCAAAAAACCCATTGCCAAAAGGGTTATAGCGCTATGTGAAGAGGCCGGGGTTTTGATAACTCCTGCTGGATCTACCTATCCGCACTTTCATGATCCAGATGACTCCAATATTAGATTAGCTCCAACTTTCTTGGGTTTGGAAGACCTAAAAGAAGCAATGGAGGTTTTTACAACGTCCTTGCAATTGGCTTTTGAAGAATAGATTAGTTTACAGCTGTTGAGAGCGGCACAAATCTGCCTTCTTCAAAATGAGAAAATAAATTTTTGATTTCTGGATGTTTTGGCAATTCTTCTGAGGCGTCATCAAGTAAGTTTTGCTCCGATACATAGGCTACATAAAAGATATGGCCATTTTCAGCAAAGAGGTGGTAAAAAGGTTGATTTTTTCTGGGACGCATTGAGGTCGGGATAGACTGATACCACTCTTCAGTATTATTAAATTCTGGATCAACATCAAATATAACTCCGCGAAAATCGAGAAAGCGATGTTTTACCACTGCTCCGATGGCAAATTTTGTTTCAACTAATTCTTGTTTTATATTACTCATATGATTCACTTAATCATATCAAATTTTTGGAGCAAACTATGATAGTCACCAGCACCCCATCAATAGAGGGTAAAAAAATTAATGCTTATCTTGGAATTGTTATGGGTAGCACAGTAAGAGCCAGGCATTTAGGCACAGATATTTTAGCAATGCTAAAAAATTTAGTTGGCGGTGAACTTAAAAGCTATTCAATATTATTAATGCAAGCAAGAACGGAAGCAATGGACAGGATGTTATCCAATGCTGAAGAAATGGGTGCAGATGCAGTCGTCAATTTTCGATATGAGACTTCTACCATAGCAGCGGCTGCTTCTGAGGTTATTGCGTATGGAACGGCTGTAAAGTTTGAAGATTGATTCAATCAAAGTTTTTGGCGAACGACATTGTGGCACAAATGCCATAGGTTACTTTGCCGGTAAAAATTTCAATTTGAAATTCCAGCATTATGATTTCTTAGGTTGGAAGCATAGACTCGCTCCTACAAAAGATGAGTGGTCAAAATTCCAAGTGCAGAACTGCCTATTTATTTTCTGTATGCGTAATCCTTATTCATGGATCTCAGCCATGCATAGAGAACCATATTATGATCATTATCCAAAGATCAAAGACTTATCTTTAGAGAACTTTGTTCAATTTTCTATTGAAGATTATGAAAATTGCATCGCCATGTGGAATCAAAAGAATGATTCTTACTTTAGGATGTCAGAAGAAGTGCCCAACTCAATTATTATTAACGTTGAAGATTTTCATGCAGATCAACAAAAATTTCATGAACGGATGGCAGACATATTAAAAAGGCAAGAGGTGCCCCTAGTAAAAATGAATTATTATGTAAATGGCAGAGGAAGGCATGAACAAAAGGATATTGATTCATCATTGCAGGTTCCCGAGTTAGAGAAGAGCCTAATTAAATTGATCAACTCTTTTTTATCATCTGAAACCATGAAAAAATGTAATTACAAACTACTTACTTAATTTGAGATAGAAATGAATAAAACTGAAAAAACTGCCTTTAGAGAAAGTGTCATTGTCGTGATGATGGGAATGATTATTAATTTCCCCCTGCAAACTTTTTTGCTTTGGCTCACCATTGATAATTGGAGTTGGACTAATACACTATTAATTTCTATCTTCACTCAGACCGTTCTTACCCTTGTGGCGTTGATAAGGGTTTATTCAATAAGAATGAGGTTTACGAGGGGTAAGTTTTAAGCTTTTTTTATAGCTAGTTGCTCTTTAATTTTAGCGTGTGATTCTTTAGTAATCTTATATCTAGCATAAAAGAAAACAGCAGTTAGTCCCCAGATCATTGCAAATGGGCCGTCAATTAACCCCAAATTAAAGATTATATCTTCAGGTATTTCACCAGGCACAGCATTTTCAGGGAAGGCTATAAAATCAAGTGCAACTCCAGCTATAACATGACCAATACCATTTGATGTCTTGCTAAAAAATGCTCGAGCTGCATAAAAAACACCTTCTTGTCGAATGCCTGTATTAAGCTCATGTTCATCTGCTATATCTGCTAATGCCGACATGACACTAATGTGCAAGATAGAGCCACATGCAGAAGCAATAGATCCTAGACAAATAATCATCAGCACTAATTCCCATGAACCTCTTTCTGGAGCAAAGCCAAGCAAGGCAATATTAGCAGATGCAGACCAAAAAACTGTGAGACCAAGAACCGTAGCCACAATGACAATAGGCTTATCAAATCTCTGATGAAGTTTTGCTGTAAGGATGAACCCAAAGGCATAACCGATAATATTATTAATGATCAGCCATCCAATTTGGATTGGAGATAGCTCCCAAAAGAAGGTTCCCATATAAATTCCAAGAGTTTCATGGGTTCCAATGAGCATTGATAGAAAAAACATGCCGACAAGCAATCGAGCATAGTTTCTATTGCTAATAGCTCCGAGAATATCCTTAAATAAATCTGTTATTTTGATATGAGATTCGTTGCTAGAGGGCTGCTTTAAATAGGGGATTCTATCTTTAGTAAAATAGGCTGAAGAGAGAATACACAGTGAAATTAATACCATGCTAAAAATTGCTATGGGCGTATAAGATTCTTGATAAAGTTGCCCAATTTTCTCATTTGCAAAGTAAGGGAAAATTAAAAACCATACAAATATGTGCATGATAATGACACCCATATAACCAAATAGATTGTTGTAGCTCATCACTCTACTTCGTTCAAAGTAATCGTCAGATAGCTCGGCTCCTAACGCTAGATGGGGTACGGCAAACAACGTAATACTTAGCCGAAGTAAGATGGTTGCGAAAATCAGCCAGCCAAAGAGGCCATACTCTGATAACCCATCTGGTGGAAAAAACATTAGATAGATTGCTATAACTGTAGGAAAAGGCGCCGCAAACATGAAGGGGTGCCTGCGTCCAAGCTTAGAGATAAATCGATCTGAAATAGACCCCATAATAGGATCAGAAACAGCATCAAAAATAATTGCAATTAAAACTGCCAAGCCTGTCAGTGAGCCAGATAGACCAAGAACTTGATTGTAAAAAAAGAAGGTTAGACCAGCAAAAATCCAGTTGGTTGCACCTTCACCCGTAGCACCAACTCCAAAAGCTAATTTTGTTTTGATTGTTAGTTTATCTGAGCCCAAGTTGATCCTTTTTATTCATTCTAGCCTTGAAAGCTACATTGGGTAAAATAACTTCATGGAATTGAAAATGTATCAAGTTGATGCTTTCGCTGATAAATTATTTTCAGGCAATCCTGCTGCAGTTGTTATCCTAGAGTCACCACTTAAAGATGATGTCATGCAATCAATAGCTACAGAAAATAATTTATCTGAAACAGCTTTTGTCAGCATTCACGAAAATCCGGTTTCAATAAGATGGTTTACCCCATCAATTGAGGTAGATCTATGTGGCCATGCAACTTTGGCCAGCGCTCGCATACTTTTTGAATTCTATCCTAATCTTGCTGGTGAAGAAATTAACTTCGATTCTAAAAGTGGGAACCTAAAAATTACAAGATTTGATCGAGGTCTATGCTTGAACTTTCCTGTTGATTATCCAGCCGAAGTAGAATCAGACCCCTTATTTTTTGAAATATTGGGTATTAAGCCACTTAAGCTACTAAGAGGTAAAGATGACTTTTTAGCAATCTTCAAAAGTCAGAAGCAAATTGAAGAAATGCAGCCTAAGTTTTCTCTTCTTAAAAAAGTCGGTGCTAGAGGTCTTGTGATCTCTGCTCCAGGAGATGATGTGGATTTTGTTTCCAGATGTTTTTACCCCGAAGCAGGGATTGAAGAGGATCCTGTAACAGGATCAGCACATACTATGTTGACTCCTTATTGGGCCACTCAATTCAACAAAAACGAACTTGACGCGCATCAACTCTCTAAACGAGGCGGTAAACTAAATTGTAGATTAGCTAATGAAAGAGTCTTGATTTCGGGCAACAGCGTAATTTATTTTGAAGGGACCATTTCAATCGTTTAAACTCTAACTTTAATAATTTCGGAGAGAATTTATGACGATTTACATTATTGCTGCCTTATTGCTTGCTTTACTTCAAACCTGGCTCATACCAGCAAGTTTCAATATGAAAAATTTTCCTTGGCTGGGTTCCAATAGAGATGAGCCTATGCCTCATGAGTTAACTCTTATGGCCGGGAGAGCCATGAGAGCAAATACAAACCTTCAAGAAACTTTGCCAATATTTTTAGCATTGGCTCTTTTATCAATGCAGCTGTCTGTTGATGTTACAGGGCTGGCATGTTGGTGGCTCGCATTTAGAGTGGGGCATGTTGTTACATACATTGCTGGCTTTGCAAGAATTAGAACACTTTTATGGCTTGGCTCAATTGTTTGCTTAGTGATGATGGCACTGGCATTAATTTAGAACAATTTTAATTTACAAAAAAGGGGGCTAAAGCCCCCTTTTTTTGAGTATCATTTTAACTATTTGGATTGATTAAGAACTTTTCTCCAGTGGCTTGTTTTGCGTATATCATTAAGGATTCAAGAGTTAAGGCCTCTGCTAGAGATACTTCCTGAGTATAAGTACTTGCAAAAGTTGTTTTAATCTCATTGGCAACTCGAGCTTGTAGTTCACCCACTTTCTCAAAGCCAACCTTTCCTAAAAATGGTGTTAATAAAAATCCGCCAATTCCCCAATACATTCCAAAGGACCTGTTATTTGGTAGAGTAATCCCCGACTGATTCAGAGCTCCGTAGATATAAACCTGTTTATGTTCTGTAGACCCATACGGGCTATATTCAGTTGCATTTTTTCTTGCTGCAACTTCCATACAAGTAAGAATTTTTCCAGCCAATTCTCCACCGCCAGTTGCATCAAAGGCAAGAGTAGCTTTTGTTTTAGTGATTGCTGATGTCAATTGTTCCATAAAGACATCATCAGATGAGTTACAAACAAACTCTGCACCAAGAGATTTCAATAAATCAACATGTTCCTGCTTGCGAACAATATTTACGAGCTGAACTCCATCATCTACGCATATTTTTACAAGCATTTGACCCAAATTAGAGGCCGCAGCTGTGTGGACAAGAGCTGTATGTCCTTCCATTTTCATTGTTTCAACCATGCCAAGAGCAGTGAGAGGATTTACAAAGCTTGATGCACAATCTCGAGGTTCGGTTCCTTCATTCATGACCATGCAACTAGCTGCGGGTAGACATCTATATTGAGAATACATTCCACCCCCAACAACGCTTACGACTTTGCCTAGTAATTCTTGTGCATTTGCTCCAGCCTCGATAACAACTCCAGAGCCTTCATTACCCACTGGCATCGGTTTGTTAAGCCTTGGTTTCATAGCGCCCATAATTGCTTCAGGAACATCCATTATGATTTTTGAGTCTTCAGCCTTGAGTGTATTGATATCACCCGGCCCAATCAATAAACCCAAATCAGAGGGGTTAATGGGTGTCGCTTCTACTTGAATTAGTACCTCATTATCACCCGGAACAGGGCGCTCATACTCAGTAATAGCTATTTCTAGTTTTCCAGCATCAGTTACAGTAGAAGTAATTTGTTTATTTGTACCCATTTTTATCCCCTCAAGTCATTTCAATAGTAATATTTATAAAGCACTATACAACTTAGAGCATGCTTTAAGTCAAGGAAAATCATTAAATGATCGATTATAGAAATTATATTGGAATTATAGGGGGAGGGATATCAGGTCTCACACTTGGATGCGCTCTTTTGAAACAGGGTATTCCAGCAATAATTTTTGAAAAGATGCCAGAAGAAACTTCTCATGGTGCAGCTATTAGCCTTTCTTCGAATGCATTACGTTTGTTAGATAGACTAGATATTTATGTTGACCTAAAGGACCAATCTTTCATTCATTCTGCGGCTTCAATTCAAGGACCGCACAGAGAGATATCCTCATTCCAAACACCGGAGGTTTTAACAACACGTCGACAAACATTAATGTCGCTGCTGTATTCAAGATACAAAAATCTAGGCGGAGAGATTTTTCACCACCATGATCTTGCAAGCTTTGATGCGGTTAAATGCGAAGCCACATTTACTAATGAAAATAAATTTACACTTAAGCATTTAGCAGCATGCGATGGCATAAGATCATCAATTCGAGATATTTTTTTTGCTGCCAATCAATATCCTAAATATAGTGGCTATAGTGCCTGGAGGGGCATAGGCAAATCCAGCCTTCAGAAAATCCATTTTGCACTTGGTCCTGACAGTCATATTGTTAGTTATCCAATTAATAAAGAGGGAGATGTTAGTTTTGTTGCAGTTAGAAAAGAAGATTATCAATTTAAAGAATCATGGAAAGAAGAGGGTTCTATTTCAGATTTATTTGATGATTTTTCCGCTTATGACTCAAAGATATTTCCAGCACTTGAAGACTCAGTAACACTTTATAAATGGGGAATCTATATCCGACCTCCCTTAAAATCTATGATTACAAATAATATAACTCTGCTTGGCGATGCTGCTCATCCCATGGTTCCATTTTTGGGGCAAGGCGCCTGTATGGCAATTGAAGATTCGTATTCATTTGCTATGGCTTGCAAAGAGCGTATGACTAACTTAGTAAATGCTCAAGTAGCTTATGATTATGTGCGTAGCAAGCGCACTAAAAAAATCCAGCAACTCTCAATGATGCAGGGAAAAGTCTATCATCTGAAAAATCCAATACTAGTTGCCGCGAGAAATGCGGCCATGAGGTATACAAATATTCCAGGAAATGACCTCAAGAGAATTCATAATTATAATGCTCATGAAGTAATGCGGATTTATCTAGCGTCTGGAAACCTTTGAAATACAAATTCAGGAATAGTTTTTTAACTAAATTTATCTTAGTGAGATTTTATATAGCTTGCTAATCTATATTTGGAAGATCGTCGTAGTTTAAGCCAGCATAAGGTAGTTGGTCCGCAATTGCATCGGGATGGACAACGGAAATTACGATATCACTTCCATAATCGCCGCTAAAAAATTGTCCCAATCCAGTTGTTGGAGTGATATATATTGTGGCGAATCTTCCCTCTTTTCCATAAACTAATGAAATTTCCTCTGCAACCTTCGAGCTTAGTAGTTCCCATCCAGTTTCAGGCGTTGCGTTTCCATAAAATATTAAATTCTCTGCAGGACTGTAACCGGACTCCAATACAATTCGTCCAGATACAGCATTACCAGTTCCCAGGACCACCGTTGGATCTTTTATAATTTCAGAATTTTTTGGTATTGGAAAATCTGAAAGAAGATAGGCAATAATTTTTCTTTGATTAACTTGATACTCGTTTACAAAAAGTGCGCAACTGGAAAAGAAAGTAAGTATCAAAGTAATAGAAAGTATTTTTTTCATATTCAATTCTTAAAAATTTATTTGATAACCTAGTTTAAATGAGTTTTGTATAATTTGGCTAGTTGTCGCTTCAATAAAAATAGCACTTCTATTGTTTAAGTTGTACAAAATTCCAACACCGAATTTTTTATCAGAGTCATCAGCTAATTTTGCATCATATGGTGGGCAGCTCAAAGCTCTGCAAACAGGATTGCCACTATCTATGATTACTGCTTCTTTTGACGTATCTAGAAATACTTTCCCTTCCCAATGATTGCTATTGCCAAATCGAATTCCAGCAATAAAGCTAGCATGACTATCATCGCCTTCAAAGTTAAATCTTTCTCCATCAAAGTCAGAGGTTTTTATCCCCACCTCTGCAAAAACATCAAATAGATTCTTAACTTTGAGGCTTATTTCGCCCGAAGATATATTGCCAATAAGATCTCCTATACCTATATGTGCCCCTATTCTTGCCGTATCAACGACCTTGTCATATGATTCTTTTTTGAAATCTATCCCATCTGCTTTTCTTTCTAGTGTGGCATAGAATACCCCTGGCAAATCGATAGAAAAATTAATTGCAAATCCAGACTTATCAGATTCAATCAAATGAATTCCAAATGAGGTGTATTTATAATCATTTGATGCTCTAATTGCCGCATTATCCTTGGCAGAAGAATAAATAGAGCAAAATATTAAAAAAATTGAAATAAAATATTTCATGTACTCATATTAACAGAACATATTACTGAAAATAATAATTTTTAATTTCTTATTAAGAGAAGTCTTTATAATTGATTTGGAAATCTGTATTAATCATCTGATTTGCGATAGGCATAGGGTATTTTAATCCTGAAGCACAATTAAATAGCACAACTTTTTCGTCTTCATTGATAATTTTTCTTTCAAGAGCTATTTGATATCCGGCCGCAGTTGCAGCACCTTCAGGACAGAGCAACAATCCATCCTTTTTGGAGATCATATCTCTAGTATTAATAATATGCCCATCTTCTACAGCCAGAGCGCAACCATCTGATTGGCGAATAGCATCAAGAATTAAAAAATCACCAATGGCTGCTGGCACCCTGATACCTGACGCAACAGTTTTTGCGTTATCCCATAAAGGAGCATGATCCAGACCATTATCAAAAGCATTAACAATTGGTGCACAACCTGAAGATTGAATAGCAATCATTTTAGGTAGCTTGCCTTTAAGCCATCCAAGCTCTTTTAGCTCTGCAAATGCTTTCCACATTCCGATAAGTCCTGTGCCCCCACCTGTTGGGTAAAAGATTGCGTCTGGTAAAGTCCAATCCATTTGTTCTGCAAGCTCAAAGCCCATAGTTTTTTTGCCCTCAATTCTATATGGTTCTTTAAGTGTAGAGACGTCAAACCATCCTGCTTTCTCTCTTCCCTCAAAGACTATCTTTCCACAATCATTGATTAACCCATTGACAAGATATGTATCGGCTCCCTGAAGCTGAATTTCTTGAACATTTACCTTGGGTGTATCATCGGGGCAAAAAACCGTTGCTTTGATATTTGCTTGTCTTGCATAAGCCGCCAATGCAGCCCCAGCATTTCCATTGGTAGGTATTGCCAAGTGTTTAAGCTCAAATTGATGTGCCATAGAAACAGCAAGGGCTAAACCTCTAGCTTTGAAAGACCCAGTTGGAAGTCTACCTTCATCTTTTACAATAATATTTTCAGGTTTTCCGCCTAATAGTTTTGAGCTTTCTTTTAGAGGAATTAAAGGAGTTATAACCTCTCCCAGAGAGATTTTTGAAGCAGGATTTGAGACAGGGAGTAATGCTTGATAGCGCCAAAAACCTGGCGCTGATCTCACGCACCAACTATCTTTGGAAAGCTCCTGTTTGATTCTATCAAGATCATATCTCACCAACAAAGGCATTCCATCTTCTGAAAGATTATGAATTTGATTTGCTGAATATACAGCCCCTGTCTTAGAGCATTCAAGATGCAGAACATATGACTGCATTTAACTATCCACGCCACCAAATTGGTTGGTGGCCAAAATTAGTTCGTGGATAATTTCTTTTTCAAAAGCTGAGTGCCCAGAAAAGGGCGCAATAACCAATGAAGCCTCTGGCCATTGCTCTGAAAGTTCATAGGCTGTTCCGGCCGGACAAACAATGTCATATCTTCCTTGAACAATAATGGTTGGGATCGATCTAATTTTTTCTACACCATCCAATAATTGGTTTTCATCATTTAAAAAACCTGCATTCATAAAGTAATGATTTTCAATGAGTGCAAAAGCCAAAGCAAATTCTGGATTTGAGAATTCTTCAACTCTTTCAGGAGAATAATTTATGCTGCTGCAAGCAGCTTCCCACTTAGACCAAGCAATAGCTGCATTTAAGCTTTTTGATTGATCTGAGCCTACAAAAATTTCGTGGTAGGCCTGCATTAAATTATCTCTCTTGGATTCATCAATCTGATTGATGAAATTTTTCCATGCCTCTGGAAAAATACGGCTGGCTCCATCTTGATAGAACCAATCAAGTTCTTTTTTCCTCAACATAAAAATTCCACGCAGGACCATCTCACTAACTGAATCTGGATGAGTTTGAGCGTAAGCTAGCGCTAGAGTACTTCCCCAAGAACCGCCAAAAACTAACCATTTATTAATATCTAATTTTTGTTTCAAGGATTCAATATCTGCCACCAGATCCCAAGTAGTATTATTTGTTAAACAGGCATGAGGCTTGCTTCTGCCACATCCTCTTTGATCAAACACAATAATTCTATAAGCCTCAGGATTAAAGAATCTTCTGACAGCTTCGCTTCCACCTCCCCCAGGTCCACCATGTAAAAAGACAGCAGGTTTTCCATTTGGGTTGCCGCATTGCTCATAATAAATTTCATGCTCACCTGTGATCATGAAACCAGTATCAAAGGGCTTAATTGCAGGATAAAGTTTTAGGTATTCTGTCATGGAAAGATATCTTATTTAATTAAAATGCTGTTAATTTTTTTTGGTAGAGCTTTTAACCAGCTCCTCAGATGAAGCAATTTTAAACCGATCAATATCTTCTCCGAAGAGTTTTTTGGGTGATACAGATTCAAATTTTCCCTCAGTATCTGTTGGGTCGGTAAAGAATCCTAAAACGTAACCGCCTTGGGAGTAACCCATTAGATCTCGAAGTTCAGGCTCCAGCTCTTTCGCTATCGATGGAGGGCAAGAGAGGTATTGATTTTCTTCCTGTCTTAGCCAATTTGGAGCATAGTGCAAAAAAACACCGAGTCTATTTTCTGATGTTTGATTGGCTCCACCGCCATGCATTACAGATCCAGTGTAAATGAATACTGAGCCTGCACTCATTTCAGCATTTTCAATTTCTTCATCGTGTGGCATTCTATCTTTATCCCATTTGTGTGAACCTGGCACAACTTGAGTGGCCCCATTTTCTTTAGTGAAATCTGTTATTGCCCAAACAGTACTAAATTGAGTTTCTATTTTCCTCGGCACATATCCTCCCCATACTCCTCGATCTCTATGAAGAATTTGAGGTGTTTCATTGGGTCCGATAGAAATCGCAGATGTGAAATGGAGTTGATATCCATCACAGTGGGGTTCTAAAAATTTTGCCGATAAAGCATTGATTGTTGGATTAAGGGCTAACTCACGACACTTTGGCGATCTTGCCATAAGAGCTCCAACTCTTTTGGTTTGAAATCCAGTAAACTCATTATCACCCTCTATATCATTTTTAAGATATGGGCTCAGTTCATTTTTAATATCATCAAGATCTTTTTTGGTTAACACATCATCAATGACGACCGCTGCATCACGCTCAATGATATCAAGAATTACACCTATATCTGTGTCCGGGCTAACATGTTGGATTGCCATTCTTTTAGTTTAGAGTAAATTTAAAAATCTGTGAAATACATCCATTAATATTTATATTCCTAGTAACTATTCTCCACCAAGCACAGTTCAGTTATAATTCTTTTTCCTTATTTGCCCAGATAGCTCAGTCGGTAGAGCAAAGGACTGAAAATCCTTGTGTCGGTGGTTCGATTCCACCTCTGGGCACCATTCTTTTTTCAATATTCTTATAACAATTAATATTTCACTACTTTGAAATCTAATTTTGAACGAATATGCAATAATTATCTTAAATGAGCCAATCAAATCATTACTCTCTCGCAAGTCCCACCTCATTGCTGCTCGATGATAATCAAATTATTGAGCGTGTCTTATCTCATATAGATAATAAAACAACAGACTTAGGCAGCGAAGTCTGGAAAGAGCCTGTAAAAAATTATGTAGATCAGCAGAGATTTAATAAAGAAATAAAATTACTCAGATCTCAGCCAGTGCCATTTTGTCCATCAAGCGCACTTCCAGAAAAGGGCTCATATGTTTCAAGAATTGCTGCCGGCACACCCATTCTTGTAACTAGAAATGAAGAAGGCAAGGTTAATGCATTTATCAATGCTTGCAGGCACAGAGGCATGCAAGTCGCTTCGGGAAGTGGTTGCAAAAAATCATTTGTTTGCCCTTATCACGGTTGGACCTATGGTTTAAAAGGTGAAAATAGAAATATTCCAGGATCTGATGGGTTTCCAGGCATTGATCCATTAGAGCACGGACTCAAACCAGTTAATGCTGCTGAAATAGGAGGCATAGTTTATGTTTGTCAGGATGGAGAGATTTCAAAAAACTTTTTAGATGAAGCCCTGAATTACTTTGCTGATGATCAAGCTTTAATTAATCAGTCAGAGATTGAAGATGAGGCAAATTGGAAAATACTGCATGAGACTTTGCTCGAGGGTTATCACATAAAAACTCTTCATAAGGACACATTTTTTCCATACGGATTAGATAATATCAATGTTGTAGAAAACTATGGTCAAAATTCCCGAGTGATCTTCCCCTTTAGACGTATTGAGAAATTAAGAGAAGTTGAGCCATCTAGCAGGGTGATAGATGGAACAATCACATCGGTATATAGCTTGTTTCCCAATGCAAGTATTTCTGTTTTATCTAAACATACTAATTTAGTAATTTTAGAACCTATCAGTCCATCTCGATCAAAATGGGTAATTTATACCTTAATTAATAAGAGCAATAAGAAAGGGAAGTTCTCCAAAGAAGATGCTATGAAAGACGCAAAATTTGTCGGTGACACTGGTCAGGATGAAGATCGAGAAGCGGCCAGGGCAATTCAAGAAACTTTAAGCACAAAAGCTAATGATCATTTAACCTTTGGTTACTTTGAAAAAGCCATAGTGAATTTTCACAGTCATTTAGCTAAACATTTAGATACACAAGGAAGTGCAGACTGAAAATTTATGTTTCGGTAGCTCGATTCTGTCTCTTAAAACCGCTCTACTATTCTTCATTCTTCTAAGTAATGATCTTTAAAAAATGAAACATTTTTATAAAATTTTTTCCTTATTGCTTGTTATAAGTTGTGGCGGCGGAGGTGCGTCTTCCCCTGAAGCAGTTATTCCTCCTACCCAAAATATTCCTCCTCAACCCTTATTTAAGGAGTCTCCCATTAGGCTAATTGATGCTGCTAGCTACTATTCCCAGGCATGCAATAACCCATCTTTTCAATTCTTGATACCAACCAAAATCAATGAAGATGGTTTTATAGATTTTATTGCTCATTTTTGGTGTGACTCGATCACTCCTGCAGAGTTTGACGATCAGCCCGTTAAAGACGCTCTCGTAGCATATATCAGTGATGGATTTGGAGGCTATACCATAGATAATATTAAGGCATTTGGCTCCATCAATGCTCAATTAGGTGGTGCCAGTAGAAAATATTCTAGAGGTGATTTAAATGGTGATGGTAAAGATGATTTTGCCTTTGCTATGAACTGGGAAGATGGCAGGGCTTCGTATGATTATAATTCAATGATTGCTAATTATGCTCGCCCCTCAATATTAATGAGCGGTGAATCAGGCTATACGATAGAGCGATTAGGGAATGCTGATTGGGGGCATTCAGTACAAATAAAAGATAGTAAAGCTCTATTTGGCGGGCATAGCTCACAAGCTTTTGAGCTGATTGACTCTAAGTGGGTAGATATATCTGATCAATATAATGACTTAAGTTTTGCAAGTTTTCTAGTTTATGACGACTTCATTATCAACAGCGTAAGGCGAGACGGAATGCAGGGATTAGAGTTATTAGAAAATAACCAAGTTATATCTTCTCTTATGACTGAAGAGAGCTTTAAAGTAAATTTTGAGGGTTGGAATAATAAAGGAACAGGAAAATATGACCAGTTAGGAGTTTACGAGATTCGTGGCGAAAATTATTTCCATGGAATGACCACAGAAATGTGTCGCCAGGATGATCAAATAATCGCAACCATTAATGCTAGCAAGCTTAAATCAGGAGAAATCATTGAAGGAGGCTTCTATTCAGAAACAGATACTGATCCTGTGGTTATTTTTACTTTTTATGAAATTAAAAATAAAGAATTAGTAGAAAAGCAAATAGAAGTCATCGGAGAGGAAATAAATCATAACTTTAACTTCTTTGACTGCATGGACGTGAATGGAGATCAGATGAGCGACATAGTTGCACAAGTATTCAGTCAACCCTGGGACGATCAAGATGATAATGAGGGTGTTCCAGAAGTTTATATAAATACTGGAAATGGATACATGAATATAGATACCTCGTCATGGCCTACATACAGCATCAACGATGGTTCGCAGGGTTATTTATTCGATGTTGATTCAAGCGGAACCTTTGATCTGGTTATGTTCCCCCTCAAACTGAATATCAGTGGCGATGTTGAGATATTTCTTTCAAATAGACATGTTGCCAATTAAGCTGGCCGATGTTCAACTATTGACATATATTATGCCAATAAATATGATTCCATAACTAATGATTTAGCGTTAAATTAAATATATGGAAACAAATAAAAACACACATGATCTGATCATTCGTAATGGCAAAATTATAGATGGATCAGGGAAAAAACCATTCTTTGGTGATATTGCCATTGATGGTGGGAAAATTACATCAGTTGGGAAGATTGAAAACTCAGGGAAAGAAGAGTTTGATGCAAAAGGAAATTTGGTAACGCCTGGCTGGGTTGATATTCATACTCACTATGACGGACAAGTGTCCTGGGATCCATATCTCACTCCTTCAAGCTGGCATGGTGTTACAACTGCAGTTATGGGAAATTGTGGTGTGGGATTTGCGCCAGTGCGCCCCGGAGATGAAAACTTCCTTATTCAATTAATGGAGGGTGTTGAAGATATTCCAGGTTCAGCGTTACATGAGGGAATTGACTGGGATTGGGAAACTTTTCCAGAATTTTTAGATGCCATCGACAAAAAAGAATTCGTTATGGATGTTGGGTTTATGATGGGTCATGGCCCTTTAAGAAGCTATGTAATGGGTTATGAAAGATGTCAGAATCAAGTAGACGCATCTGATGAAGAGATTAGCAAAATGTCAGGACTTGTCACTGAAGCCATAGAAGCCGGAGCGCTTGGATTTAGCACCTCTAGAACTGTTCTGCATAGAGATATATATGGGAAATATGTGCCTGGCACGGAAGCAAGTTCGGAAGAGATGCGAGCTCTTGCTTTTGGAGTTGATAAAGCTGGAGAAGGAACTCTAGAAATAACATCTGACTGGCTGGATGAAGAGATGGAAATGTCTTGGATGAAGGAATATGTTAAAAAAAGTGATTGTGGATTGACCTTTCTGCAAACCAAAGGCGACGCAGTAAAAACAATTTTATTTTCTGAGGAGCACTTTCTCAAAGGTAAGAATATTCGACCTCAATTTCCAGGGAGAAATGTTGGTTTAATGTTTGGCTGGGAAACTTCAGTCAATCCATTTATGCAATTTCCTGCCTATAAAGAAATTATTAATCTACCTATGGATCAAAAATATGAAATTTTAAAAGATCCTCTTTTTAAAGAGAAATTACTTAGTCAAGAACCAGACTTTGAATCAGAAATAACGGCAAGACTTACAGATAATCCTTCCAATAAAACTAGAGAAGAAATTGCGCAAGATGTCGCACTCCCAACAACCATCACCTCAAACTACAAAACCCAATTCATCCTTGGGACACCTCCAAATTATGAACCCAAAGAAGAAGATAGTATTGCCGCGATAGCTTCAAGAAAAAACATATCTGAGCTTGAGGTTATGTATGATGAGATGCTTCAAAATCAAGGTACCAATTTAATTTATGCTGCCTTCACACCTTATGAAAAATATAAGCTAGATTTTGTTGAACAGGCCTATCGATTAAAGTCATCTGTTGCTGGAGGAAGTGATGGCGGCGCCCATTGCGGATTAATTTGTGATGCGAGCATGCCAACAACCAATATTTCACATTGGGGAAGAGATAGAGAGGCAGGTAGAAAGTTTCCACTAGAGATGTTGATCAAGAAACAAACTAAAGACACAGCTGAGACTTTTGGTTTATTTGATAGAGGTGAAATAAAATCTGGCATGTTAGCTGATATTAATATTATTGATTTTGATAAGTTGAATGTAAGTCACCCAACAATGATTCACGATCTTCCACTGGGTGGAAGACGCCTGGTTCAAGACGCTACGGGTTATATTGCCACCATAAAGAATGGCCAAGTAGTTTCTGAAAATGGTAAAGCTAATGGAGTGTTGCCAGGGAAATTAATCAGAGGAAAGCAGGTTTGTGAAGTAAAAACAGGCATATCAAAGGTTTCATTTTTTGATAAGACCATTCGATTAATGGCAGTGAAAGCCTTAAGTTTCTTTTGGAGATTCAGCGGAAAGTCTATGAAAACTACAATTGTTTCTGAGAGTTAAATAGTTATGAAGCCAGTTTGCTTAGTTTTGGGTGCCGGTGCCGGCATTGGTGGAACTGTTGCAACAAAATTTGCTCAAGAAGGTTATCACTCATGTTTATGCAGAAGGTCTGATCAGAATGGATTAGATAGACTGGTATCAAATATTGAAGAAAAAGGTGGCTCTGCAAGCGGTTATCTCATTAATGCAATTGAAGAAAATATTCTCGAGGATTTAATCTTAAATATAGAAAAAGATGTAGGGCCAATTGAGGTCCTTGTTTATAACCTTGGTGCTCAAACTGGAATGAAGTTACTTAATGAAACGACTTTAAAAGAGTTTGAGTGGGGCTGGAGGATGGCAGATTTGGGATTGTTTAGAGTAGCAAAAGTATTAATGCCAATCATGGAAGAAAGAGGTGCTGGCACATTTCTAGTTACTTCTGCAACAGCTGCTATGCGTGGAAATAAAAATCAGCACTCTCATGCTGCAGCCATGGGTGGAAGGAGGATGTTATGCCAAACTCTCAATGCTGAGTTTGCATCAAAGGGAATTCATGTGGCTCATATTGTAGTGGATGGAATGGTTGATGCTCCAGACACTTTGGGTAAGATGCTCGGAGAAGAATTATTTCAACAACTCAGAGAAACGAAAGGCATGGAGCACGATGGGTTGATTCTGCCTGAGCGAGTTGCGGAAACATATTATTACTTGTCTCAACAGCATCGATCTGCTTGGAGTCACGAAATAGATATTAGAGCTTTCTCAGATACAGCTTGGTGGAATAGTTAGTCTATTGCTTTAAAACCAGAAGCTTGTTCGACTTCTTCATTATTAAAAAATTTTTCCATCTGTTCTAGCAACCAAGAACGGGCATCTGCTTGAGACAAGTCTAGGTGTTTTTCATTTATAAGAGTTGTTTGATGTGATTTCCAAGATTCCCATGCCTCTTGAGATACAGTTTCCATTAATTCCTTACCTTTAGGCCCGGGCATTGGCGGCACTGTCATGGCGGGTAAATCTTTTTGAAATTTTTTACAGAAAACAGTTGTACTCATAATTCTTTAATAACATTGCTAATTGGCTTTGGTATACCATATTCCTCTATTCTATCCTTTTTTATCCATTTATATGTTTGATTGGTTTCTATTTCTTGTTCTTTTAATGAGGAATAGGTTTTCAAATTTATTTCTAGTCTTCTATGTGTAAGCTCATGCTTAATTTTTTGCTTAGTTGTGAGTTTAAAATTTTTGATGTTATTTTTTATAGACCCTGAATCAAAAGGTAACCAAAGATTCTTCCATATTGAATCAGTTTCATTCTTTAAAAGTAATAAAGATTTTTCAGTCTGTACTAATGACAAATTCATAATAATTACTTTTTTTATCGATACGGTTTTATTTTTTTTGACTGATTTAACTTTGAATGCAGATAAGCATTGAGAATTGACCGGACATTTAACGCAAGATGGGTTTGATGGTGTGCAAATCGTTGCTCCCAAATCCATAATTCCTTGTGTATAAGAAAAGCAATCATCTTTATTCACCATTTCCTTTGACAGTTGCCAAAGTTCAGCTTCTTTCAATAAATTCAATTCTTTTTTTAAGAATCTTGATATAACTCTTTTAACATTTCCATCAAGTATTGGATGAGGGACAAGATATGCTAATGACATAATTGCCCCAGCTGTTGATTTGCCAATTCCAGGCAATTCTATGATTTGTTGAAATTCATTTGGAAACTTGTTCCCATAATTATTTTTTATAATTTCTTTAGTAGCAAATATATTTCTAGCTCTACGATAGAATCCCAATCCTGACCACATAGCTAAAACTTGATCTTCGCTTGCTTCAGACAATTTTTTTTGGGAGGGGAACTTCTTAATAAACTTTTTAAAATAAGGTATGACTGTTTTTACTTGGGTTTGCTGCAGCATGATTTCTGAGATCCAAACTCTGTAGGGAGTAACTTTTTTTCGCCATGGTAAATCATGCCTACCATGATCTAAATACCATTGAACAACTTGCTGAGAGAAAAGTTGATATCGCTTATTCAAAGAGGTTTTCTTTTGAAATTGGTTCTTTGCTGCCATAGAAAGTGTAAATTATTGGTGCGCCTGTTGGGATCTCAAGTGCTATTACTTCTTCCTTTGATAAATTATCAAGCTGCATTACCAAAGATCTGAGTGAATTTCCATGTGCCGCTACTAAAATATTTTCTCCCTTTAAAAGTTTTGGCAAGATTGAGGAATTAAAATAAGGAAGAACCCTCTCTGCAGTATTCTTTAGACTCTCGCCACCTGGAGGAGGTATGTCATAAGATCTTCTCCAAATATGAACCTGCTCTTCTCCCCATTCTTTTCTGGCATCATCCTTATTTAAACCAGCTAGATCTCCATAATCCCTTTCATTTAAAGCTTGGTTTTTTGTAACCTCAATATCTGTTTGAGCTATGCCCTCTAAAATCATTTGACCTGTAATTTGCGCTCGCTTCAAAGCAGAGGTAAACATCATGGAGAATTTAATATTTTTCTCTTTGATGAGGATGCCAGCATTGGAGGCCTCTTTTTCGCCAACTGGAGTCAATCCTGGATCCTTCCACCCAGTGAATAAATTTTTGGCATTCCACTCACTTTGCCCATGACGGACAAGCACTAAAAAATTTTGATCTTTCATAATATAAACCTCACCAATAAATATATTTTAAGCGATAATATGCAAATGCTAGAATTCAATTTATTTTTAATCGATTATTGGTACTTTTCTGTTCCATTATTTCTTTCTATTATTCTATGGTTTCGTTCAGAAACAAGACGAGGCGGCAATCGAGTGGACTGCAATCAGTTGACTAATTTAGTTAATAAAGAGTCTGCCTGCTTGGTCGATGTGAGACCCAAAAGTGAGTTTGACCTTGGGGCTATAGCTGGATCTGTAAATATTCCTTTCGAAGAGCTAGATAATAGAAATGATGAATTATTGAAACAACAAGAAAATCCGTTGGTATTAATTTGTAAAATGGGAAGGAATGCAGCTCTGGCTGGTGAGAAGCTACAAAAGCATGGCTACCAAAATACTCATGTGCTGCAAGGTGGAATTTCAACATGGCAGCAAGAGGGACTTCCGCTTGTTAAAGTAAAATAATTCATGAGTTATTACAGCAAATTTTTTACACTTCTTTTACTTTTTTCTTTCAATATTTCAGCCCATGAATTAACTATCAACTTATCAGGGCAAACAAAAGAGGGAGTATTGTCTTTGGCTATTTATAATAATGCTGAGGCATTCAATTATTCTGTTAAGGGAGAAAAGCGATCAGAAGAAGGTATATATTCAGGGATAGAGACTTTTATTGAACTTAAAGAAAGCCATGAGTTTGCTATTGATTTACCAGAAGGAGTTTATGCTATTGCGCTTTTTGTTGATGCTAATAAGAATTTAAAAATTGATAAAAATTTTCTTGGCATTCCTAAGGAGCAGTTTGGTTTTTCCAATAATGCTATGGGAAAATTATCAGCACCTTCTTTTGAGCAAGCAAAATTTAGGGTTGAGGGAAATACTGTACAAAATATAAAATTGAAATAATTTGAAATCACAATCATGAAAGACGTAATCATATATACAACAAAAACCTGCCCATACTGTTACAAAGCAAAAAATTTATTGAAAAGTTTGGAAATTTCTTATCAAGAAGTCTCTGTTGATTTTAATTCTGAGCTAAGAGCCGAGATGGCATCAAAGGCTGGAAAAACATCTGTTCCCCAAATATGGTTTGGCATAGATCATATTGGAGGATGTGACGACTTACATGAGTTACACAGGACTGGTAATTTGTTCGAGGCTTTAAACTAAGTTTGTTGCGCTTTTATTTTTTTTGTCAGAGTATTTCTACCAAGGCCTAAAACTTTTGCCGCTTCCTGTTTTTTTCCGCCAGTTTTTTCCAAAGCAAAATCAATCAAAACTTTGTCTAATGCAGGTTCAATAATTTCAAGCATATTCTGAGAATTGCTTTGATAAACCTCACCAAGCCATTGAGAAAATCCTGTTTGCCAGTCATCTCCTTGTGTGAGCGGTGATTGATCATTATTAATAATTTCGCTAGGCAAATCTGCTAATTCTACATTCTGCGTTGGCGCCATGAGAGCGATCCAATAACACGTATTTTCTAATTGTCTAACATTTCCAGGCCAATCATATTGAGTTAAAGCTAAGAGGGCCTCTGGAGAAAGCGTTTTTGGCTCATCCAATAAGGAATCTGCATGTCTTTTCAAAAAAGCAGAGGATAAGTCGCCAATATCTTCTTTTCTTTGCCTAAGAGGCGGCACATCGACCCTAATCACATTCAGCCTGTAGTATAGATCCTCTCTAAAGTTACCAGCAGCAACCAATGATTCTAAGCTTTGGTGAGTGGCAGCTAAAATTCGAACATCCACTTTGATTGGTTTATCGCCACCAACTCGAAAAAATTCTTTATTTGATAACACTCGCAACAAACGTGTTTGAGTCTCAAGAGGCATATCTCCAATCTCATCAAGAAATAATGTACCGCCATTTGCTTGCTCGAACCTACCAATTCTTTGCTCAACAGCACCAGTGAAGGCTCCTTTTTCATGTCCAAAAAGTTCTGATTCAATAAGTTCTTTGGGAATATCAGCCATATTTAAGGCTATAAATGGCATATCATGCCTTGGGCTATTTTTATGCAATGACTTGGATACGAGTTCTTTACCAGTTCCAGATTCTCCTTGGATAAGAACAGTGGCATTTGTATTAGCCAGCTTCCCAATTGATCTAAAGACAATTTGCATTGAAGGTGCTGATCCAATGATTTCTGATTTAGAGACTTTTTTTGGTTTAGCTTCTTTGTGTTCCTCTAGAGCTTTTTTTACCGTAATAATAGCTTCTTCTAAATCAAAAGGTTTGGGAATATATTCAAAAGCACCGCCCCCATAAGAATCAATTGCAGCTTGCATATCTGTAAAAGCAGTCATAATTATTACTGGTAATTTGTCATAATTATTCTTGATATGTTTTAGAAGATCATAGCCATGCATGCCTGGCATTTTTATATCTGAAATTATAAGGTCTGGTTTATCGTCATTTAATGAATCAATTAATGACTCCCCATCAGCAAAAGTAACGATTTCAAGGCCAGCACTCTTTAGGCCCTCCTCAAGAACCATGCGAATAGCCTCATCATCATCAGCGATCCATATTTTAGGCACTCTTAACTCCATTAATATTGCTGCTTGAAATAGGTATTAAAATCGAAAACATTGTTTGATCATCTTTTCGATCAAATGATATTGCACCCCCGTGGATTCGGACGATATCTTGTGAAATAGATAGACCGATGCCTGAACCATTTTCTTTGCCCGATATCATTGGAAAGAAAATTTGATCTTTAATTTCTGGACTAATACCAGGACCATTATCTTTAACAATGATTTCAGCTAAAGTGCTATGAACTGTTCCATTAATGGGTTGCCGATAAGAGATTTTAGTTTGAATGCCAAGACAGGGTTTTTCAGCAAAATTTGTGCACGCATGAACTGCATTCTGAGTAATGTTAATCAAAGCCTGGATAAACAAATTTTTATCTCCGTAAATTTCCGGAATGCTTGGATCATAATCTCTATCTATTGTTAAGTTTTCTTGAGATTCTGCATTACTTAATGCTAATACTCTTTGCAAAGATTCATGAAGGTTAAAATATTCAAAGGTTGGTTTTTTGGCTGGAGTTAATATTCTGGTAACAATCTCGTTTAATCTATCTGTTTCTTCTTCAATTATTTTTAAGAATTTTTTTGAAAAATCATCAACATATTTTGACTTTAAAATTTGCGCACTACCTTTAATACCTGATAGGGGATTTTTAACTTCGTGAGCTAAGGTTCTGGCTAAACCAGCTGCAATTTTTTGCGTTGAGAAACTTCTTGTGGAATCAATGATTTTATTTAGATTATCAATGTTTACCGCTTCTATAAAAATAAGATTCTTTTTCTCCGCAAAAGTGATGGTTAGATCAATCGTTCTCACAGTGCCGGATTGATGAACAATCTCAAAATCCCTTCTAGTTACAGATCCAGAATTCTCTCTAGTTTTTTGTAGAATTTCATTGATCTGAGATCCTGTTTCTTCATTTAGTAATGATGAAATTGATTTGTCTTCAAATTTTGAAGAATCGCCAATCCAGTTTGCGGCTTTTGCGGCGTCATTAATCCAGAGTAGCTTGAAATCATCTCCATCCAAAATAATGATTTCAGTATTTAGGTTATCAAATGCTTTAAATTGTGAGTAATCCATAAAACAAACTTTAAAGAATGAAGCCCTCTTTTAAGGAGGGCTTTTTAAATTGCTCGGTATAAGAGTTATTCAATCTCTAGTTTATTTAGTTAAAGTTCCAACAATATGAGCTAGGATTTTATATGGGTCTGCATTAGAGGCTGGTCTTCTGTCCTCTAGATAGCCATTCCAGTTATGCTCGACTGTATACACCGGGATTCTTATACTTGCTCCACGGTCACTTACTCCATAAGAGAATTGATCAATGCTTTGTGTTTCATGAAGACCAGTCAATCTCATGTCATTATCAGAGCCATAAGCTGCAATCCCTTCTTGATGAACTTCACCAAGCTTGTCACACATAGACGAAAATAATTCCTCTGACCCTCGAGATCTCATCTCTTCATTTGAGAAATTGGTATGCATACCAGATCCGTTCCAATCTCCAGTTTTAGGTTTTGGATGAATATTTACTCCCACACCATACTCTTCAGCAATCTTATAAAGCATGTATCTGCTTACCCATAGATCGTCTGCTGCTTTAATGCCTTTGCCAAGACATTGATATTCCCATTGCCCTAATGCAACTTCAGCATTAGTTCCTGTGAGTGTAATTCCTAGGTCTAAACAAGCTTGAAGATGATGATCTGATATCTCTCTGCCAACTACATTTCCAGCACCTACACCACAATAAAAATCTCCTTGTGCTCTCGGCTCACCATTTTCCCAACCAAGAGGTTCTCCAGTTTCTGGGTCTGTAAAGAAAAACTCTTGTTCAAATCCAAACCACCATTCATCCGTTACAACTTCTTCAGCTGCAGCGCGAAAGTTAGTTGGATGAGTGGTGTGATCAGCCGATTGAACTTGCGTCATAACCAAATCATGACCATGAGGGTTTTCGTATGTTTGAACTGGTAGGAGCAAACAGTCTGAACTCCCACCTTCAGCTTGTTGAGTTGATGATCCATCAAATGACCAATCTGGAGGCGTGCTTGCATCAGTTGCTTTAACCTTGCTTCTCATTGAAGGTTCTGGCTGATATCCATCAAGCCATATGTATTCATAAGTTGTATATTTTGACATTCTATTTCTCCTAAAAATTTAAAATACTTATTATTAAAGATGCAACATCTATGCCAATATATTTGCACATAATATGTGCAATTTGTGGTTAATTATAGGGCAAGTAATAAAAATATGCACTTTTCTAGTGCATATTTAGAAAATTTTGTATTTTTTGAATATGAGACTCGAAATCTTCAAATGAATGATCTCCTCCAAATGTAATGTCAATCTGACTACCGGAAAAGTACTCAATAGCGAGCTTATAATCAAGAACTTCATCTCCTGACTGAACCAAAGTCATGAAATTTTTGTGTTTTTTTAAGTTCTTAATTTTTTTATTCATTAAGCCTAACCAGTCGAGCTGATCTTGATCAATAACAAACTTTTCTCCAGTTGAGTAGTTTTGATTTTCACCAAGATATTCAGACATATCAATTGGGGGAATCGCAGGATTTATATTCACACATAAAAGATCATATTTTTCTGCGAAATATATTCCAAAAAAACCACCCAAGGAACTCCCAATAATTGAGGAGGGAGATTCTGTTTTTATTATTTCTTCAATCTGCTGATAAGCACGTTTAATATTATTATCCAAATTAGGAATTAAGATTTTAGTTGAACTAGTATTTTTTTTAACAAAAGACTCAATTACTTTTGCCTTTGTTGAATCAGCAGAGGATGCAAATCCATGAAGATATAAAATTTTAGTCATATAAATAATTTATTTCTTTTGCTTCAAATTTTAAATTAAAAAATATGTTTTTAAATTACTTAGTTAGAATTCTATTTAAAGTTTAATCATTTAAAAAATTTATTTCTTTTGCTTCAACCGCTCCATTTAAAAAAATATTTTCAAGCCACTCGGTTAGGATTCTATTTTGTTGATATTTTTCATCTTGTGATTGTGAGAATGGAGAGGGGATAAAAAATGGAACAGGTTTTTCTTGTTGGTAAGAAATTACCTCTGCTAACTTTGCATCAATATAAATATTTATTCTAAGCAAAAAATTTACCAAGGTTACATCTTTATTTTTAAATTTTGCTTCGATCATAAGAGTATGTGGAGTTCTGGAGATTACCAAAAATTCAGCCCTATTTTTTTGTTCGTTGTTTAAAATTTCAAATGTATAAGTATCATTTTCAAAATTACATAAAATTTTTCTCAGCCTTGAAAAATTTGCACTGCAAGTCGTTAAATGATTTTTTGTTTTTAAACTTTTATACATTTATTTGATCTTATAATCATTATTAAACGGTGTATAGGATTTGCATGCCTCAATATAATTTTTAATTTGAACCCTTTCTGATTTGCAAAAATCACTTACCGCTTGCCCAAAATCCTCTTTTAAAAAATAATGAAATGATGAGCTTAAGTGTGGTTGAAAGCCTCTCCTGATTTTATGCTCTCCCTGAACCCCTGGATCAAAAAATTTGAGATTATTCTTAATGCAATATTCTATACCTTGATAGTAACAGCATTCGAAGTGTAGGTTTTTTACTTTTGATGTTGCCCCCCAATGTCTTCCATATAAGGTATCTTCACCCTCGAAACACAATGATGCACCAATCGGCTCTCCTTCAATTTCAGCAAAGAATAAAACTGGTTTAACTAATTGATTTGCGGTATTAATTAACTTAAAAAATTCTTTATTAAGGTAAGGGTTTTGAGCTCTTTCATAATAGGTTTTCTGATAAAATACATAAAATAAATCCCAATCTTCTGCATTAATTTCATTGTGTTTTTTGCATTTAAATTCAATGCCTAACTTGGAAATACTTTTTCGTTCTTTCCTAATAGTTGCTCTTTGTCGAGAAGTAAATATAGATAGAAAACTATCAAAATCAGAAAAATTTTCATTTTTCCAAGTAAACCTATAGTTATATCTTTCAATAAAATTTCTCTCTTTTAGGACACTCTTGCCTGATTCATTAGGAAAAAGAATATGCCAGGATTCTATTTCCTCTGTTTCCATTTTTTTAATAGCTGCATCAATAAGATTAAATTTTGATTTTTTATCTTTGCCTAAAATTCTGTCTCCTTCACAAGGGGTGAAAGGAATTGCTGTTAGTAATTTTGGATAATAATTTCTGCCAGCTCTATTCAATGCATTCGCCCACTGATGATCAAAAATGAATTCCCCATAGCTATTAAATTTTTTATATAAAGGTAGAAAGCTTATTAATTTTTTATTTTTTATCTCACCTAGATGATCTGGAATCCAGCCAGATTTTTCTGATGCAGAATTACTTTGCTCCATTGCTCGCAAATATAAAAAATCCTCAAAGGGATTATTTGCTTTTATTGAATAAAGCTTTTCTTGCAAATCAATTTTTTTGATTTCAGATGACATGAAACTAGATTATCAGAAAACAAAATATTGAGAGGAAGAGTAAATATAAAGATGCCCAATGATTATTTTTAAAAGCAAGCAAAAAATCTTTTTGCGAAGCAAGCCGATGCTGATAAAAATAAAAACCACTTAATAAAATTATTCCTATGTACCAAGCAGATGAAAGTTCTGCTTTAAATCCTACGACCATTAAAAAGCTAATGACAGTAAATTGTATGATTGCAATTATCAATAAAGTTTTTGATCCCCACCATAATGGAGTCGAATTGATGCCTAATTTTTTGTCATCTTCTATGTCACACAATCCATAGAAGGAGTCGAAGGCGATAGTTTTTGCAGCGACTGCAAGATAGAGAAAAATCATCGTTGGGTTATTCAACTCATTTGTCATAGCGTAAACAATAATTGTTGGGTTAAAAGTAAGGCCGAGAAAAATTTGAGGACCAATAAAGAATCTCTTTGTCAGAGGGTATAAAACTATCATGAATCCAAAGCAGAGACTTATCAAAATTGTATTTGTATTTGTTAAGCTAAGTAACATTAGGCTAAACAAGCCAAGCGCCCCAAAAACAGCCCAACTTTCAAATATTGAGAGCTTCTTGCTGGGTATCGGCCTAGTTTTTGTTCTCTCTACATCTCCATCAAGGTCTTTATCCCAAATGTCATTGATTACACAGCCTGCTGATCGCACTAAGATACTTCCAATAATAACAATTAATATGTGAGAGTATTTAAAATCGCCATTTGTGCTGATCACTAGCGCTAATAATGCTGGCCAAAGCAAAAGGTATATACCTATTGGCTTGTCAAATCGCATCAATTCGAAAATGGCAAGTGTCTTATTCATGGCAACAAAAATATCTCCATAACACTTAATGGATATCCTTTGACAAGGTATCGAGTCCTTCTTCCCCAAATTAAGTCTTCAGAATCAACTTTAAATTGAGCAAACTCTCGATGTGTTTTAATAAATAGGTTGCTTTGAAAGAGCAAATCACCAAGCGGTTTTGATCCAATTGATCCCAACCCTGGATAGCCTCTCGACGCAGTTAGGTTTGGGATAATGCTTCTAGCATAAACAAGGGGCACTAGATCTCCATATAAAATTACCTCTCTAATACGAACGTCTTCTGAGGTTATGTTCAGTGCAACATACTCCTCATCCTCAGCCATGCCTATATCATCATTTAAGACCTCAAGTTTGAATTTAGCCTTAGATGAAATCCTTGCAGTAATTGAACCATCTTCATTCAACCAATCTAAAATATTTTGATCTTTTAAAGAGCTTTTTAACTCTGTGGCATTTAGCCAATTATTAATTCTTTTTGCTTGCATGAATTAGATCTCTAAAATCTGATATTATAGCCTGCTTAATTTTCATTAAATGAGACTTTTTAAGTCAGAAAAACTAAGAGAGATAAAATGGAATATAAAAAATGGGAATGCATTGTATGCGGACTAATATATGACGAAGAACTGGGTTGGCCTGATGATGGTATTGCTCCAGGAACTGCTTGGGATGATGTTCCGGACGATTGGTTATGCCCTGACTGTGGTGTGGGTAAAGAAGATTTTGAAATGACAGAAATTTAATGATTGATACGCCGAAAAACTTAACCAGAAACATACTTGTTGGTCTGATTCTTGGTTTTGTTGTTGGCGCTTTCCTGTTTTACACAAACTTCTTTCCAAGTTCAGTAGATGCTTTTGTAGAAAAATATATCTTTAAGATGGGCGGAGATATTTTCATGAATCTACTAAAGTTATTGGTTGTGCCTTTGGTTTTCTTTTCTTTGGTAACAGGCATTTCCTCTCTTGGAAGCTCACAGTCTTTAGGGAAACTTACATTTAAAACCGTAGGTTTTTATTTGTTAACTACAGGCATTGCTGTTTCTTTGGCACTTATAGCTGGTTCTTTCTTTCAACCAGGCTCTAATTATTCATCTGATATGGCTATGGCTGCGCCAAGTTCATTGCCTCAAGGGCAAGGAATTTACTCAACCATTGTTGGAATCTTTCCTTCAAACATTATTCAGGCAATGGCTGAAAATCAGATGCTGGCAATTGTATTCTTCAGTATTATTTTTGGTTTAGCTCTCAATAAAACAAATCATTTAACAGGAAATTTCAGCGACTCATTTGCAAAATTAAATACAGTATTTCTTCAGCTGATAGTCATGATCATGAGCTTTGCTCCATTAGGAGTTTTTTGTTTAATTGGAAAGTTTGTTATTGCTGATGGTCTTGATATTTTCCAAGACGTTTTGGCATATGTTGTTCTCTTAATAGCCCTTCTTTTATTTCATGCAGCTTTTACATACTCAATATTTTTAAAGTTTATCGGAGGATTAAATCCATCAACTTTTTATAGAAAGATGAAAGATGTTGCTTTATTTGCATTTTCTACTTCATCAAGCGCAGCAACAATTCCTGTAACTCTTAGAACGGTAAATCAAGACTTAGGCGTAAATCAAAATGTTGCCTCTTTTGTGGTGCCTGTTGGTGCTACGATAAATATGGATGGAACTGCAATTATGCAGGGTTTAGCAACAGTATTTATTGCTCAAATGTCTGGTATTGACCTAACATTGTTTCAATATATTCAAGTTGTGCTATTGGCGGTCGCAACTTCCATTGGAACTGCAGCTGTTCCATCCGCAGGAACCATTACTTTGATAATAATTTTGCAACAATTCAATTTGCCACTTGAGGCAATTGGCATCATTCTTGCGGTCGATAGAGTGCTGGATATGATCAGAACATCAGTTAATGTTACCGGTGATGCTGCAATTGCATGTATAGTTGCGAAAACAGAGAATCAATTGGATGAAAATATTTTCAATTCAAAGGCTTAATTACTAATTAAATTCAATTTTATTTGATAAAATCTAACGCTTGTTTATAGGAGAGAAAGGATGAATATATTAATTGCCCCAGCATTGGGTGTTTTTGGTTTGATTGCCGCTTTTGTGGTATTTAGTTTGGTCATGCGTTATTCGGATGGAACTGATCAAGTTAAAAAGATTGGTGATGAAATTCATAAGGGTGCAATGAAATTCATGAAAACTGAATATACCTATTTATTAATTTTTGTTGCTGTATTGGTCGTATTGGTCGCAACCTTTCTTACCATTCAATCAGCGATTGCAGTTATTGTTGGTGCAGCCTGCTCATCTTTAGCAGGATTTATTGGAATGTACGCCGCTACAAAAGCAAATGTTAGAACTGCAACTGCAGCTCAACAGGACGGTGCAGCTGCAGCATTAAGTGTTTCTTTTTACGGCGGCTCGGTCATGGGATTATGTGTTGCCTCTCTTGGCTTAATTGGTTTGGGTGGTCTCTTCTATTTCTTTAGTGAATCTCATGTTCATGCTCTTGAAGGATTTGGAATGGGCGCATCAGTGGTAGCGTTATTCTCTCGTGTTGGTGGAGGCATCTTTACCAAGAGTGCTGATGTTGGAGCAGATTTAGTGGGTAAGATTGAAGCAGGAATTCCTGAAGATGATCCAAGAAACCCAGGAGTTATCGCAGACAATGTTGGTGATAACGTTGGTGATGTCGCAGGAATGGGATCAGATATTTTTGAATCTTATTGTGGATCAATGATTGCTTCGATTGCGATAGCTTATACTTTAGGCTCAAAGGAAATGATGATGTTTCCATTGGCTTTAACTTCAATCGGTTTAATAGCTTCTATCATTGGAATCATAATAGTTAAATTACAGTCCGCTAAAGCGCCTGCAAGTGCTTTACGTTCAGGCACTCTATTGGCACCGGCAATATTTATTGTAATGGCATATTTTTTAACAAATAGCATGGCTGGAGTTTCAATGAATGTTTGGTGGGCCGTGGTATGCGGTGCAGTCGGCGGAGTTCTGATTGGGTTAATAACTGAATACTATACAGGTGGAGATCCTGTTAAAAAGATTGCAGAATCAGGCGAAACTGGATCTGCAACCGTTATGATTTCTGGCCTTTCAGTTGGAATGCAATCTGTGGTAATTCCTATTTTAGTTTTAGCAACAATTATTTTAATTTCAACAACTCTTTCAGGAGTCTATGGAGTGGGTATTGCTGCTGTAGGTATGCTTTCAACAGTTGGAATAACCATGGCAATTGATGCATATGGTCCAGTTGCAGATAACGCAGGTGGTATTGCTGAGATGGCTGGCATGGGAGAGGACGTAAGAGAGATCACCGATTCTTTAGATGAGCTTGGAAATACAACAGCAGCTATTGGTAAAGGTTTCGCAATTGGAGCCGCAGCTTTAGCAGCACTTGCAATTATTTCTGCATTCTCTGCAGTCGTCAGTCTTAATTTTGGCGATGCATTTACTTTATCTCTTGGCCAACCAATTGTATTGGTAGGAATGTTTATAGGAATTTGTATTCCTTTCTTGATTTCTTCAATCACTATGACAGCTGTTGGAGATGCTGCATTTGAAATGATCAATGAAATTCGAAGACAGTTCAGAGAAATCTCAGGCTTAATGGAAGGTACCGCAGATCCAGATTCAGAAAAATGTGTTGAGATAGCAACAAAAGCTGCCTTAAAGAAAATGATGTTACCAGGAGTTATTGCAGTAGCGATGCCAGCGGTTGTAGGATTTGGTTTGGGTGCTATGGCGTTAGGTGGAATGCTTGCAGGCGGCCTTTTAGGTTGTGTTGCACTTGCATTATTTATGGCAAATGCTGGTGGTGCTTGGGACAACGCTAAGAAATATGTTGAGAAGGGTAACCTTGGTGGAAAAGGTTCTGATACGCATGCTGCGGTTGTAGTGGGCGACACAGTTGGTGATCCATTTAAAGATACTTCTGGGCCTTCAATGAATATCCTAATCAATGTGATGGCAATAGTGAGTTTAGTTATAGCTCCTCTATTAACATTGAATGGAATGTTATAAAAATCACTGACCAAAAAATATAAAAAAACCCGCATTCGCGGGTTTTTTTGTTTCATAATAAATTATTAAATCTATTGGAGACATAAAATGAAAAAATACTTTGTTCTTGGGGTTGCATTAATGTTTTGTAATATCTCACAAGCAGCCGTTTACATGATTGATTTCAAATGCGATCAAGAGGCATATAAAGTTTTTGCTACCATGACGTTAGAGGAACTTGATGGTGAATTCCTTGAGGGCTCAAAAAAGCTTGCTCGATATCATGACCTCACTACTGGCAGCGGCATAGTTATAGTAGAAGCCGATGACCCAACTCTTGTAATTGAATTTGCTAATGGATGGAGCGAAGTGTGCGACTCTGCAATAGTCCCTGTAGTCGACGATAAAAAAGCAATGGAGATTTTGACCAGATAACTAAGCGTCAGCAAAGGCTATAGAGCCTGAGATCCACCTTTCTATTAACTGATTGGCAAGCTCAGGCTCCTCATTACATATTAATTCAGCGACTTTTTTGGTTTCCATTAGGTACTGACTGTCTCTAACTAGATTTGTATATTTCATCGGCACAATACCTGTTTGTTGAGCGCCCATGATCTCTCCAGGGCCTCTTATGACCAGATCCTCTTCAGCAATTTTAAAACCGTCTTGAGAGTCTACCAATACTTGAAGTCTTTGCGATGAGACATCTTGAATTTTATCTTTGTGCAGAAGAATGCAAAAACTCTCTTTGGTTCCTCTTCCTATTCTGCCTCTTAATTGATGCAGTTGAGCCAAACCAAATCTTTCTGCATTTTCAATAACCATGATATCCGCATCAGGAATATCGACTCCGACCTCGACAACAGTCGTTGATACTAAGATTGAAGTTTTAGAATCCTTAAAAGCTTGAATCTGCTCTTGTTTTTTATTTGCTGAGAGCTTGCCATGCAGGCAACCAACTTTCTCTTGGCTAAAATGCTCAGATAAATCTTCGTAGGTTTCCATGACGGCATTTAAATCTAGGTTTTCAGATTCTTCGATTAAAGGGCATATCCAATATACTTTGCTGCCTTGTTTTGTTGCAGCTAATATTCTTTCAATAAGCTTGTCTTTTCCACTGAGAGGTAAACACGATGTTTGAATTGGTTTTCTGCCTGGGGGCAGTTCATCGATTACAGACACATCCATGTTTGCATATACGCTCATAGAAAGTGTTCTTGGAATAGGGGTAGCTGTTAATGTCAGCTGATGAGGAGCTGATGTCTCAGAGTCATTTTTTTTCCTTAAGGCTAGTCGCTGATTCACTCCAAACCTGTGCTGCTCATCAATGATAATGAGAGCAAGATTAGAAAACTCGACACTTTTTTGAAATAAAGCATGGGTTCCAACTATTAATTTAATCTTACTATCTTTGAGGTTCTGTAAGATTTTCTTTCTTTGGCTTGAAGAAGTGCTGCCAGTAAGAAGAGCTACTTTTCCTGCTTGTTTATTAAAAAATGATTTTAAACTAAGAAAATGTTGTTCTGCTAGCAGTGTTGTTGGCGCCATAAAAGCAACCTGAAATGATGAATCAAGAGCCAAGGCAGCGGCCAAAGCACCCACCACTGTTTTTCCTGATCCAACATCTCCTTGAACCAATCTCATCATAGGAACTGCCTGAGATAGATCCTCTTTAATTTCACTTACAACTCTTGCTTGGGCACCAGTTAATTCAAAAGGAAAATTTGATTGAACTTCTGCTGTCCATTCATTCTCTTTAGACAATGGAAAAGCTTGATGTCTTTTTTGTTTGCGTTTTAAAAACGCCATGCCAGCCTGAAAAGCAATCATCTCTTCTTTTAATAGTCGCACTCTAGCTGGATGCGAACCTCCAGGAAGCATTTCTTCGATGTTTATTCCTGCATCAGGATTATGAATGGTTGCTAGGGCATCAATAATTTTCATGTTTAAAGATGAGTCATATTTTTCTACATCAAGAAAATCTTCTGCAAAATCTAGTTTTGAAATAGCTGCATGAATAAAACCTCTTATTTTTTTTTGACCTATGCCTTTTGGCACTCTGTAAACCGGAGTCAATTTTGTATCTTTTAATACATGATCACTCGATATCACTTCGTATTCTGGGTGAATCATCTCTAATCCATATCTGCTAAGGCTCACTTTCCCGTAACACAAAAGTTCAATTCCAGCTTTGAGTTGTCTTGTTTGGGCAGGATGGAAATAAAAAAAACGAACATTAATATTAGAAGATTCATCAGTAGATTTAAGGACCATCATTTTTCTAGGTCGATACAGCGATTGCGCAGACAAGATCTTTACCTTGATTAATTTTTCATCTCCTGGTTGGAGATTAACTATTTGAGTAATTTTAGTTCTATCCTGATACCCAAAAGGCAGATGAAAGCAGAGATCTCTTAAGTTAAAAATTCCAATAAGGTTTAGTTTTTCAACGATAGAAGGTCCGATACCTTTTAACTGAGTTAGTTCAATATTAGCCACTTAACGATAATACTTTTAATATAAGGACTTTAGAAACATATATATGAAAAAAGTTTTAATTATCGGCTACGGAGACATTGGCAGTCGCATAGCTGCAAGACTTCCAAAGCAAGAATTTATAGGCGTCTCTAGAAGTGCGCCTGCTGATTTACCAAATGTTGAATTCATTCAGCAAGACTGGATGAGCGAATCAAAATTAATTTTGCCTTCTATTGATTTCTCAACCATTGTATTGATATTAAAGCCAACCTCGTCAGATATAGATGGCTATCAAAGAGGATTCTTAGACGCGTCATATCAGATGATGGATTTTTTCAATAACAAGATAAGTTATGAGAAATTACTAATTGTTACTTCAACCAGGGTTTATGGTTTGGGCAATGGAAGAGGGATCACAGAAGCAGTAAAACCTTTGCCTGATGATCAGCAAGCAAGAATTATTTTAGAGTATGAAGAGTTTGTAGCGCGTGAATCCAAAATAGAGCCTTTAATCTTGCGTCCCTCAGGACTGTATGACGAACAAGCCCATTGGATGAAAAACCATGTGGATACTTTTAATGGAAAAAAATATCCTCTTCGCTTTGCTGAAGCCAATATGTTTAGCAGAACGAATCTTGCATTGGTAATAGCAAATTATATTCGCAACAAAGAATCAGCCCATATATCTGGACCGCTGATTTGCAGTGAGCAAGCTCAAAAGTACAGTGAAGTTTTTTCTCTTGTTTGCCCTGATCACTCTTTTGAAGATTTTTTTATAGGTTCAGATAAAATTGGGAAGTCATTTGATCCACAAAAGTTATTAGACAGTGGTTTAATGAGATAATAGTAAAAAATATTCAGGAAACTTATGTTTTACAGCATGACAGGGTATGGAACAGGGCAAGCTACCTCAAAAAAGATGGAGGTTTTATGTGAAATTAAGTCAGTTAATAATAGGTTTGTAGATATTTCTTTTAGAGGATACAGCCTGCCAAATGATTTAGAGGAATACATAAAAAACCAGCTAAAGAAAAAATTTCTTAGAGGATCTTTTGAGGTAAAAATTCATGATAATTTCCAATCAGAGCATTCGTATGAGCTCAACCAAGAAAGTATAAGAAATTTAAAAAATACCCTAAAAGCTAGTAAAGATTTTAAACACTTAAATCTTAAATTAAGCGATCTGAGAGATATTCCAGGCCTATTAACAGTTAGGACCTCAAAAAAAGATATTTCAATTTTAGGAAAGAAGGCATTAAATATTGCAATTAAGAACCTTGTAGAGTCTAGGGCCAAGGAAGGTCAAAAAATAGAAAAAATTATTCTAGCCAAGACCTTATTTTTAAAAAATGCTCACCAAAAATTATCCAAGTCGGCACCTTCATTAATGAAGCATAGAGTTAAAACCATCAAGAATAAGTTCATCCAAAAGAACATTGATATTAATAAAGATGAGATAGCTAATGAGCTATCAAATGTAGCGCTAAAACATGATATAGCTGAGGAACTTGAAAGAATTAGTTTTCATATTGAATCATTGAATAAATTATTCAAACTAAAAAATGCGCACGGAAAAAAAATGGATTTTATTCTTCAGGAGTTATTTAGAGAGGTAAATACTCTGTCAGTTAAAATAGAAAAACCAGATTTAAAAGATTTAGCATTAACCATGAAGTTAAAGGTAGAGGAGCTGCGTGAGCAGGCTCAAAATTTAGAGTGATGAAGGATCCAAAGCTTTTTTTGGTTTCTGCTCCATCTGGCGCGGGCAAGTCATCTTTGATCGATGCAGTATTAGCCTCAGCCAAACAGTCTGATTTGGCATTAGAACTATCCATTTCTTACACAACAAGATCACCAAGAAAAGGCGAATCAAATGGCAATCAATATTTCTTTATTTCTGAAGAAGACTTTATAAATAAAAAGAATTCTAATTTTTTTCTTGAACATGCAAAAGTGCATGACAATTGGTACGGAACCTCTGTAGATTTTGTTGAATCAAAACTAAGCTCTGGGATAAATTTAATTCTTGAGATTGATGTCCAGGGTTTTAGGCAGATAAATGAACTTGATATTAAATACGAGTCTATATTCATTCTTCCTCCATCTATTTATTCTCTAGAGGAAAGGATAAAAAGCAGAGGAGACGAAGACTTAGAAGCTATAAATTTAAGACTAAAAAATGCCAAAGACGAATTAGCATATGCAAATGAATATAAGCATATAATTATTAATGATTTGTTTGATGATGCAGAAAGAGAGCTTTTTAAAATTATTGCTCAAGAAAAGCTGTTAAACAGAGAAAAAACAGAAGAAGTACAACAGTTTTTAGCTCAGCTCTTGTCTTATTAGGTAAATAAACACTAAAATACGCCCTCGGAGAAAACATTATGGCAAGAATTACAGTAGAAGGTTGTTTAGATAAAGTGCAAAGTAGATTTGAGCTAATCTTATTAGCCTCTGGAAGAGCAAGACAGCTTTCAACAACAAGTAGAGAACCAATGGTAGAGTGGGAAGATGATAAACCTACTATTGTTGCTTTGAGAGAGATTGAAGAAGGACTCATTACAAAAGAAATTCTTGATAAGACTCTTGAAGAAGATGTGCTGTTAGATGAATTTGCTATTGATAGAGATAAACCACAAGACGAAATTATCGGCTAATGTTGACCCTGGAGCTTCTCATTGAGTGACCGGGCAATTCCAAATCAAGTTCTTTTAGATTTCTCTGACAGAAAACTTCTATCACCAGTTCCCAAAAACTTATACGAGTCAGCAAAAGCCTATTTTTCAAAAAGGGAGTTAGATCTTTTACAAACTGCATACAATGTTGCGTTCGAAGCGCATAAAGATCAATTTCGTAAAGAGGGCTCAGCCTATATCACTCACCCCGTTGAAGTTGCCTCAATTTTAATAGAGCTTAATCTTGACATTGAAACAGTCTGCGCAGGTTTAATGCATGATGTTTTAGAAGACAGCTTTATTAAAAAATCTTATTTAGAAAAACTTTTCGGTAAAGATGTTGTTGCAATAGTTGATGGTGTCAGCAATCTAAACAAGCTAGATTTCAACAGCATAGAGGATCGTAACGCTAATAACTTACAAAAAATGGCTTTAGCTATGTCCAAGGATATAAGAGTCATAATTGTAAAGTTATGCGATCGACTGCATAACATGAGAACCATTGAGTTTCTTCCAAGAGAAAAGCAGATTAGGAAATCAATTGAGACCTTGGAGCTTTATGGCCCTATAGCAATTAGAATTGGTATGCAGAATATTCGTATTGAACTCGAAGATTTGGCTTTTAAATGTATCCATCCAATGAGAGCTAGAATGCTTGAGTCTGCTGTTAAACAAACAGTGGGTGGCAGAAAAAAAATAATCTCTAAGTTAAGAAAGCAATTTAAGTACCATCTAAAGAATAATGATATTACCGCTACTGTAAAAGGCAGGCAGAAGTCTCTTAGCAGCATTTACGCAAAAATCAAAAATAAGAAAAAACCATTCTCAGAAATACTTGATGTGTATGCTTTTCGTGTCATCGTTAATTCGGTAGACGATGTTTATAGGGCTTTAGGCATTATTCATAATATTCACAAACCTATCGGGAATAGATTTAAAGATTATATTGCAATCCCAAAAACTAATGGCTATCAAGCTCTTCATACTTCTTTAATAGCATTAGATGGCGTCCCAATTGAAGTTCAAATTCAAACAATGAGCATGGAAATAATTGCACAAAATGGAATTGCAGCTCACTGGTCATACAAAACAAAGGATGCGATTAATTCAGATCTAATCGGAGCAAAAAAATGGATTGAAGGCTTCTCTGATTTAAAAAAGGCTTCTGTTGATTCGCATGAATTTGTTGAAGCCATCAAAACCGATCTTGTTTATGACGAAGTCTATGTTTTTACCCCAGCAGGTAAGATTGTAAATTTAAAATCTGGCTCAACGCCAATCGACTTCGCTTACGAACTTCATACAGAACTAGGAAATAAAGCGGTAGCATGTAAAGTAAATAGAAAATATGCACCCTTAAACATTCGTTTAGAAAATGGCCAGTCAATTGAAATTATTGCTTCAGACAAACAAGAAGTAAGCCCAGACTGGCTTAACTTTGTTGTTACAAGCAAAGCCAGGTCTTCAATACGTTTAGCACTTCGCAATCAAAAAATTTCACAATCTAGGAAAGCTGGAAAATTAATGCTTGAATCTGAATTAAAAAGAGGAGGCGTATCTCTTGACGAGTATCGAGGCAGCAGAATGTCTAGAATTTTAGAGATGATAGGAGTTAAATCTCTGAATGAGCTTTTAACAGATCTTGGGTCTGGAAAGAAAACAGGCGCGTTAGTAGCTGAAAGGTTCTTTGCTGGATTAAAACTTAAAAAAAATAAAAATCCACAACTCAAAGCAATGGTTTTATCTGACCATCAGATTGAAGGAGTGTCAGTGATCTATGCAAAATGCTGTATGCCTATTCATGGCGATCCAATCACTGCACATTCAGACACTGATAGGGGAATTGTAATTCATCATGCAAGATGTAGGCAGGTTGCTCCTCATCGAAGTCAAAATGTTTCATCTAGATATTTCCCTGCGATGTGGGGATCTGATAGCAAGGAACTGCATTACAAAGGACATGTAAAAATTCATGCAGAGGATAGACCAGGAATACTTGCTGATATAGCTTCAGTATTTACTAAATCAAATCTAAATATAGTAAATATTCAAAGCAGAGATATTGATGCAATGATCATTGAGTTTATTGTTGAGGTTGAAGTGTTGAATACTGATTCCATGAATCAATTGATGGTAAAATTACGCTCATTAAGATACGTAACGAGCTGTTCAAGAATAGTTAACGATACCAAAACCAAAAATGAAAAAACCAATTTCTACAAATAAAGCCCCAGCGGCGATCGGGCCATATTCTCAAGCTATTCAATGGGGAGATGTCGTATTTATCTCTGGCCAAGTAGCATTTATTCCTGGAAGTGGAGAACTCAATAACAATACTTTTGAGGATGAGGTTAATCAGGTGATTGATAACCTAGATGCAATTTGCAAAGAAGCTGGAGGAGGCTTAGATAATATTTTAAAACTCAGTATTTTTTTAACTGATCTTTCTAATTTTGATGCTGTGAATAGCCTTATGAAAGAAAGGTTCTCTGAGCCATTTCCTGCACGCTCAACAATTGAAGTATCCAGATTGCCAAAAGATGTAAATATTGAGATGGATGCTATCTTGTCGATAGAAGTTTAATGTCTAGAAACCTAATTAACTTTTCTGATCTTACCAAGAAAGACATTTTTGACTTGATTGAGCTTGCAAATAATTTTAAATCTGAAGACGCTTTAGATTATAGAAATGAAAACCTCTTTCCTGACAAGAAGATTGTCTCTATGTTTTGCGAGCCAAGCACTAGAACTAAATTATCTTTTGAAATAGCTGCACACAACCTAGGTGCAAAATTTATAGATTTTGACTTATCAAATTCATCTATGAATAAAGGTGAAACTCTAGAAGATACACTTGATGCCATGCAGATGATGGGAGTTGATTTATGTATCCTTCGCCATACTGAATCAGTTATTCATGATTTTGTTAAACATTTTTCAAATATGCAGTTTATTAATGCAGGTGAGGGTTCAGTTTCACATCCCACCCAGACATTAATTGATTTGATGACTATCCATGAATCAAAAGAAAAATTTGAGAATTTAAACATCACTATTGTAGGTGATCTTGACCATTCAAGAGTGGTGAATTCTTTTATTGAAGCAATTCAAATTGTTGGATATAAAAGCATAACGTTTTGTGGACACCCCGATCTTTGTAAAAATTTTATTGAAAGTCCAATTGGTAATTTTGAACCTGAGCTAGAAACCGCATTGCAAGATGCTAATGTTGTGATGGCTTTAAGGATTCAAAATGAGAGGTTATCAGAAAAACTTACCATCGGCGCTAGTGATTACGTCGAGAGATATCAAATCAACGTTGACTCACTCCAGGTAGCTGATCCTGAAATGATCTTACTTCATCCAGGGCCGGTAAACTTTGGAATTGAATTAAGTAAAGAAGCAAGCGAACTAGAAAATTGCAAAATTAGAAACCAAATTTTTAATGGTGTTGGTATGAGGATGGCTGTTTTAACTAAACTTTTCTCTCAAGCATAACTCTTTTTACCGTCTCGACAGTGTTAATGGTTGCTTGTTCAATTTCAATATTGACTAAATCCCCTTTTTTTATCTGATCAAAAGTTGTGACTGATACAGTTTCTGGAATAAGGTGAATATAGAATGATGATTTGAGCACTTTTCCAATAGTCAAACTGCATCCATTTAATGCCACATAGCCCTTGTAAAAAAAATACTCCCTTAAGTTCACAGGAATTTTAATCTGCAGATCTTTTGTTTCCTTTCTATCAATAACTTTTTGCACTTGGCCGGTTCCATGAATGTGACCAGAAACAAGGTGTCCACCAATCTCAGTTTTGGCAGTCATAGAGCGCTCTAGGTTGACCTTAGATGATGTAGAGATATTGTTTAAATTAGTTTTTTTTAACGTTTCTTCGATAACATCAAACTCTAATGTGTCTGTTTTACCCTTTTTTACAGTTAGGCAGACCCCATTTACAGAGACGCTAGCACCTTTTAACAGATTTTTAGAAAAGCCTTTTGGAGCTTTGATGATCAAAGTTATGTAATCCTTGCATTCAATAATTTTTTGAATATGGCCTTTGCCGGTAACAATTCCAGTAAACATTATGCGCCCCAACTACTTCTATATTGTTCTAGTTCCACTACATAGGAACGAAAATTTTGATTATCATTAGAGTACTCTATGAGAGCATCTAGGTTGATAATAGATGAGACATTAATACCAAAATCTTTTTCGAGCTCTGTTTTGGCAGATAACTCATCACTTCCTTTTTCTTGTCTATCTAAGCCAACAAGGAATACTTTTGGTATTGCATTCAAATTTTCTAAAATTTTAATAGATTCCCTTGCAGCAGTTCCTGCAGATAAAACATCATCAATAATTAATACGTTGCCAGCTGGAGCAGCTCCAATAATGGTACCGCCTTCACCATGATCTTTAATTTCTTTTCTGTTGAAAGAGAGCGGGTAAGGCTTACCTCTTTGGCTAAATGCCGTTGCAACGATTGATCCCAGGAAGATTCCTTTGTATGCGGGACCATACAAGCAGTCAAATTCTAAACTTAAGTCTTGAATAGCATCTACATAGCAATTAGCAAGTTTAAATAAATCACAGCCATTCAGCATTTTTGCTGCATTAAAAAAATAAGGGCTATCTCTTCCAGATTTTAATTTAAATTTTCCGAATTCTAAGGCATGAGATTGAAGAGCTAATTCAATGAACCTTTTTTGAAAGCCTTTTAGCTCAGACATGATTTTTGAAAACTTACTATATCTGAAATACCATTTGATGCAGATTCAATCATTTCATCAAGCTCATTTTTGGTAAAAGGATATTTTTCAGCTGTTCCTTGAATTTCTATAATTCCTCCACTTTCAGTCATGACCACGTTCAAATCTGTATCAGCAGAGCTATCTTCATCATAATCTAAGTCTAGAAGAGGGTGGCCATCTTTTAGTCCTATTGAGACTGCTGCAACATGCTCTTTGATTGCCCTTTGATCATCGTGAGAGTTTCTAATGGCTTCAAATAAAGCAACACATGCACCAGATATAGAAGCTGTTCTTGTTCCACCATCTGCTTGTATGACATCACAATCTATATTGATTGTTTTATCCTTCAAATATTTTAAATCAACCGCTTGCCTTAATGATCTGCCGATCAGGCGTTGAATTTCCATGGTTCTGCCACTTTGTTTACCTCTGGCAGCTTCTCTATTCATGCGTTCGTGTGTTGATCGGGGTAACATTCCATATTCTGCTGTAATCCAACCTTCATTTGAGCCTCTCATCCATCTAGGAACGTGATTTTCAATGCTTGCTGTGCAAATCACATGGGTATCTCCAAACTTTATTAGAGCAGAACCTTCAGCATGTTTATTCACGCCAACCTCTATTTCTAGAGGTCTCATTTCATCATTTGATCTATTATTTTTTCTTGTCATATGAATATTATATCTCTTTAAATGGTCCTATAATCTTTATAAGAGGAAAATCTATTATGAATAACAAATTACTTTTACCTTTACTCCTTTTTACTATTATCGGTTGCTCTGAAGGTTTTAATTTTGAGTTTTCGTTAGGAGATTCTGGATCAGAATCAATTAATCCAGGCATTGATAATGCATTTGCTTCAACCTATGCTCCCATGAATTCTGAGCCAATACTTTTTAAGTCAGCTAACATTTATGATGGCTTGGGAGGAGAATTTCGAAATTATGATTTATTGCTATCGGAAGGCAAAATTTTAGAAATTGGTGAAGCCATAACAGCTCCCGGAGTTATGGTAATTAATGCAACTGATAAATGGATCACCCCAGGTATTATCGATATTCACTCTCATATGGGCGTTTATTCTGCTCCTGGAGTTTCTACTAGTTCTGATGGAAATGAGGCAACCTCTCCGGTTACAGCTGAAGTTTGGGCTGAGCATTCGCTCTGGACCCAAGATCCTCAGTATGCTCTCGCATTAAAAGGAGGAGTTACAGCATTTCACGTATTACCTGGATCAGCAAATCTGTTTGGTGGCAGAGGCGCTACATTTAAAAATGTTTCACAAAATACTGTTCAAGCAATGAAATTTCCTGGTGCGCCACACTCTCTCAAAATGGCTTGTGGTGAAAATCCTAAAAGGGTTTATGGAAACCGTAGACAAGCTCCTTCAACAAGGATGGGTAACATGGCTGGTTATCGCAGTGCTTGGATAGATGCTGTTGAATACACTGACGGGATGAATGAAAAAGACTCAGACAGAAGACCTACTAGGGATTTGGCTATGGATACCTTGATGGGCGTCTTGAATGGCGAGATTCTGATTCAAAATCATTGTTATCGAGCTGAGGAAATGGCAATGATGATAGAGTTATCAAAAGAGTTTAATTATAAAATTACAACATTTCACCACGCCGTTGAGGCCTACAAAATAGCTGACCTTTTAGCAGATGAAGGAATATGTGCTGCTTTGTGGGCAGACTGGTGGGGTTTCAAGCATGAAGCATATGATATGGTTCAGGCAAATGTAGCAATCATCGATCAAGCTAGAAATGGAACTGGATGTGCAATTGTTCACTCAGATGATGCGGTTGGGATTCAGCACCTAAATCAAGAAGCAGCCAAGGCAATGGCGGCGGGCAATAGGGCAGGCTATGAAATCTCTAAAGCTCATGCAATGCGCTGGATTACAAGTAATCCTGCTAAAGCAGCAGGAATACTGGATCAAACTGGCAGCATAGAAGTTGGTAAAGATGCTGATATAGTTCTTTGGACTGGCAATCCTTTTAGTGTTTATTCTAGAGCAGAAACAGTTTTAATAGATGGGGCTTTTGCATTTGATATGAATAATCCAAAAATTCAACCAATAACTGATTTTGATTTAGGCATTATCCAACCTCAAACCAATAGGGTGCAATAAGATGAAAAGACTTTCTCTATCATTATTTTTACTTTTTACACTCAATCTTTTGTCAGAAACTGTCTTACTTAAGGGCGGCCTTGTTCACTTGGGCAATGGAGACATTGCAAAAACTCAAGATATTTTAATTTCAGATAATATAATTATTGGTGTTGGCACAAATTTAATTATTGACGGTAACACTAGAGTAATTGAGGTGAATGGCTTACCGATAACACCTGGATTGATCTCACCAATGAGTAATTTGGGTATTGTTGAGATTAATGCTTTGGATGTGACTCGAGATGATGAGCCAGATCTATTGAGCGCTGGGTTTAGTATCTTCAACGCATTTAATCCCCATTCAACTGGAATCCCTTGGAATAGGAGCAACGGCGTTACCAGCGCTATCAGTACTCCAAGCGCATCCTCCTTTCCAATTTTTGGATTAGGCTCGCATTTTGTATTAGATGGAAGTCTAGAGATTAAGGGCTCTAAAGATATAGCTATGTTTGGTAGGCTAGGAGCTTCTTATGGGTCGCGTGCTGAAACTTTATCAATTCTTGAGTCACTATTAGATATTGGAAAAATGGTTAACACTCTATCAATTGAAGAAATTTTGGAAATGAATTTAGCTGATCAATTAGAGCTTCAAGCACAAGATATTGTTGCATTAGGCAAAGTGGTTAATGATGGTATGCCATTTGTTTTAGAAACTAATAGAGCAGTTGATATCTTGCAAGCATTATCAATGAAAAAAAGGTATGGTTTAAATCTAGTTTTAGTTAGCGTGGAAGAGGCTCCAATGGTCTTAGGCCAACTGAAAGAAAGTAATACTCCTGTAATCATTGATCCAATGGACAATATACCTAATTCATTCGATGAACTTGGATCAAGTCTAGATCTTGGAAAGATCCTAGATCAAGCTGGTGTTCCGATCATGTTTAGCACTCAAAGAAGCCACAACTATCATCTAATGCGGCAGGGAGCGGGAAATGCTGTTGCCTATGGAATGTCATATGAGACGGCAATCAAGGGAATGTCAAATACAGTAGCGCAAACTTTTAGGCTTAATAATAGAGGGTCAATTGAAGCTGGAAAATTAGCAGATGTAATTGTTTGGGATGGAGACCCATTAGAACCATCTTCTTTTCCTAAAATTGTAATGATAGAAGGTCAATTGCAAGACTTGAGCTCACGATCAACTAAATTAACTGAAAGATATACAAATACAGAGAACAAGCCCTCATCTTATAAGCACTAGGTTTATGCTTTATTAGCTAATTCTAAAATTTGATTATAAGATTTTTCAAATAAATTTAGCATATCTATATTCTTACTAACCATAGTGTTGGCACTAGAAAGGTATGCTTTAAACTTATTGGAAAGATAGTATTCTGAATCTATAGAATAGGAATCAACTATTCTATCTGTGTATATAAATGAAGCATCTTGTACATCTTTGCTTGTAACGGCAATAAATGGATCAACATTATTTACAAAATCTAAATATAAGTCATCCAGTGTTCTATTGTTTGCCTGGTTTCTATCAAGATAATGAGTGAAATTTCTTAACAACAAATTCTTTAGAGTGCTTGATTCAATTAGCTCCAAAGACCCTGTAGATATTAATTGAGTAAATATTCCATCTTGAGGAAAAAAAGAAACACTCATTTTTTCTGAAATAAACAAATAATTTATGGCTATTTGCTTATCAGCCAAATCTTTTCTATTGTCATTAGTGTCTTCAAGGAAAATCTGTATATTGCCCTGAACTTTCATCAAGTCTCTTTTTAGATTTTGTATTTGTTTAAGATCTTCTTTGGCTGTAATTACCAGTTCCCCGATTAAAATATCTTTTTCAAGTTTTTTGTTTTGAAGCTCTCTAAAATCGTCAATGTAAAATGATAATAAAACTCCAGATATAATTACGATGAACTCAACAAGAAGCCTTAGGTTATTTTTTAACATCCAATGATTCTAAAGAATTTAGATTTTTTGATCTAGTGCTATTTATGCCAGTAAATTTTTTACAAGCTTGCTGACAATTGACATATCAGCCTTACCTTCAAATTGAGGCTTAAGATGACCCATTAGTTTACCCATATCCTGCATGCTCTCAGCAGAGACTTCCGCAATTCCTTCTTGGATGAGTGACTGGATTTCTTCTTCTGATAATTGTTTTGGTAAATATTTTAATATTACGTCTAGCTGGCTTTGTTCGTTAGCAACCAGGTCATCACGACCCCCATTTTTAAATTGCTCTATTGAATCTCTTCGCTGCTTTACGTTCTTATTTATTAAATTAGAAATTTTGGCATCATCAGCTTCAACTTTTTCATCAATCTCAAATTTTTTAATGTCTGAGATTAGCATTCGCAAAGTATCACGCGTGACAACGTCTTTACTCAACATAGCTGTTTTTAAATCTTGATTTATTGTGTCTAAGAGAGACAAATTAACGATAGGATCTTTGCCTTGAGAAACTAAACTTTCGATTAGTTTTATGAGCACGCTTTATTGCAGCTGCCATTTTTCTCTTTCTTACTGCTGTTGGTTTTTCATAGAATTCTCTAGCGCGGATCTCTGGAACGATCGCAGCTTTTTCGCAAGCACGCTTAAATTTTCTTAGACCAACGTCGAAGTATTCTGTATCTTTTATTATTATAGAAGGCATAATTGCTGGGTAGTTTATTCTTTTTATGGAGTGAATGCAAAAACTTTTTTATGATTACTTTAGGTATTGAAACATCTTGCGACGAGACTGCTGTTGCTTTATATGATTCTGATAAAGGATTGATCGGAGAGGCAGTTTTTTCTCAAATAGAACTGCATGGAGAGTATGGTGGCGTTATACCTGAACTTGCTTCAAGAGATCACTGCCAAAAAATTACACATATTTATAAGCAAGCCTTGGGAAATACTCCTCCAAGCAGTATTGATCAGATCGCTTATACAGCAGGCCCCGGATTATTGGGTACGTTGTTGATAGGTGAAAATTTTGCTCAAGGATTAGCACTTGCTCTAAATAAACCATTAATACCAGTCAATCATCTTGAGGGGCATTTGATGGCTCCTTTTCTCAGTGGAGACAAGTTAGATTTCCCTTTCTTGACACTACTTGTATCTGGGGGTCATTCACTAATTATTGATGTAAGAGGTTTAAATGATTATGAGATTCTAGGCCAGTCTAGGGATGATGCTGTTGGAGAAGCTTTTGATAAAGTGGCTAAGCTGATCGGTCTGGGTTATCCAGGAGGCCCCGAAATAGAAAAGATGGCTCAGCGGGGAGATCCCAATAAATTTAAGTTTCCTCAACCAATGCTGCACAGCGACGATTATGATTTTAGTTTTAGTGGCTTAAAGACTTCAGTGCTTTATGCGGTGCAAGATCTCGAAAAGATTACCGAGAGAGTCCAGGCAGATATATGTGCATCTTTTCAGCATGCCGCTACAGAAGTGCTAGTTAAAAAAATATCAAAAGCATTAATGGACACAGGTAGAGAGGGTATTATTTTAGCTGGTGGAGTAGCAGCTAATAAATTACTCAGACAAAAAATTTCCACTCTTCAACAATCATTAAACATTAAAGTTTTATATCCACCAATTGCACACTGCACAGATAATGCTGCGATGATTGCATACCTTGGAAGCTTGAAGACAGATGAAGCAACGCAACAGCTAAACTCGCATGCTCGACCGCGCTGGCCCTTAGGAGATGCGATAGAGTGAAAGATATTATTTATATAAAAGACCTAAGAGTTCAAACCATAATAGGAATATTTGGATGGGAGCGAGAGGTACGTCAAGAAGTCAGCATTGACCTAGAGATGGCATTTGATTGCAAGAGAGCTGCAAAAACAGATGCCATTGAAGACACCATTGATTATAAAAAAATCACCAAAGGAATTATTAAGTTTGTTGAAGAATCTGAATTTCAATTGCAAGAAACATTAGCAGAAAGCATTGCTGCTCTTGTAAAGAATGAGTATAAAGTCAATTCACTAAAGTTAAGAATTTCCAAACCAGGCGCATTAAGACATGCCGAAGATGTTGGAGTTATTATTTATAGGTAATGAAGTACTATCTTTCACTTGGAAGCAATATTAATCCAGAATCAAATCTTGAGCTGGCTATTTCCGCGCTAAATAAAATCCTTACTCAAACAAAGTGCTCTTCAGTGCATAAAACTCAAGCAGAAGGTTTTGATGGAGATGATTTTTTAAATCTTATTTTTTCCGGAGTCTCTTCCCTATCTTTTGAAGATCTTAATAGGAAGCTAAAAGATATAGAAGATAGCTCTGGCAGAAATAGAAATGTTGAGAAGTTCTCATCGAGAACGCTTGATATAGATATTGTTTTGCAGTTAAACGATGAAGAAGAAATACTATTTGAGAGTGACGAAATAGTTAAATATCGTTTTGTTTCTGAGCCGCTTCAAGAATTATTATGAGCTCATTTGTAATTCTTTTCTACAAGATCCCATGCAGCCTCTGCTAGAGGAGCCACTTGATTACCTCTATCCTCAGCATGCTTACTTGCTGCTGTCCCATCTCTAACTCTGCCCATTAT